>NZ_JBEZDP010000004.1:0-281706 GCF_040648395.1 Micromonospora sp. NPDC049151 | reverse complement strand
CCACCCCCGAACCAGACACCCACCCCAAACCCCCAAGTCCCGCCCCCAGCACCGCGCCCTGCCACCCGTGATCAAGGACTTTGCGGCAGCCTTCTGCGCCAACGACGACACAAACCCCTTGATCACCCCCGAGAGGCACTCCCGGGTCACCCGGCACCCGGTGCCCGGCGATCATGAGGTTGGCGGCGACAAAACGGACACCGAGCGCCGTCAACTTCATGATCGACGCCCTCGGGCGGGGCAGATCGTGGGCGGGAGGCGGGCACTGCGGGACAAACCGGCGATCTTGCAGTTTGAGCCCATCGGATGCCCCATTCGCGCGCTATGCGGGGTACCGAAGTGCAAGATCGCGGCGTTCAGGGGGTGGTAGCGGTCAGCGCGTACGAGGATCCGCTGCGGTCTGGGGCGAGTTCATCGATCTTGGAGTTGTGGTACCTCGCGAACCTGCACCAAAAGGGCAATTCGGGGAGCCACAACTCCAAGATCGGCGTGGGTCGGCGCGCGAGCCACGGCGGCGGAGGGGTCAGGGCTCGAACTTGTAGCCGAGGCCGCGGACCGTGACGATGTAGCGCGGGGCGGACGGCTCCGGCTCGATCTTGGAGCGCAGCCGCTTCACGTGCACGTCCAGCGTCTTGGTGTCGCCCACGTAGTCGGCGCCCCAGACCCGGTCGATCAGCTGCCCCCGGGTGAGCACCCGTCCGGCGTTGCGCAGCAGCAGCTCCAACAGCTCGAACTCCTTGAGCGGGAGCTGCACCCCGGCGCCGCCGACCGTCACCACGTGCCGTTCGATGTCCATCCGCACCGGCCCGGCGGCGAGCGTCGGCGCACCCGTCTCGTTCGACTCGGCGCTCTGCCGGCGCAGCACCGCCCGGATGCGGGCGACCAGTTCACGCGGCGAGTACGGCTTCGTCACGTAGTCGTCGGCGCCGATCTCCAGGCCGACCACCTTGTCGATCTCGCTGTCCCGCGCGGTGACCATGATGATCGGCACGTGCGAGCGCTGGCGGAGCTGCCGGCAGACCTCGGTGCCGGACATCTCCGGCAGCATCAGGTCGAGCAGCACGATGTCGGCGCCGGTCCGGTCGAACTCGGTGAGGGCGGCGGGGCCCGTCGCGGCGACGGAGACCTCGAACCCCTCCTTGCGGAGCATGTAGGACAGGGCGTCGGAGAACGACTCCTCGTCCTCGACCACCAGTACGCGGCTCAACGGGTGTTTCCTTTCCTGTGGTCAGACCTGCCGGAGATCGGCCGGGCCGGCCTCGATCCCAGCGGAGGCGAGTGTCGTCTCCAGGTCGTCCGGGGGGCGTGCGGGCAGCCGGAGAGTGAACGTCGATCCCCCACCAAGGGTGCTCGACACGTCCACCCGGCCGCCATGGTTGCTGGCGATGTGCTTGACGATGGCCAGGCCCAGGCCGGTGCCGCCGGTGGACCGGGAGCGGGCCTGGTCGGCCCGGTAGAAGCGCTCGAAGATCCGGTCGACCTCGTTCGGGGCGATGCCGATGCCCTGGTCGGCCACGGCGATCTCGACGTGCTCCTCGGTGCCGGTGACGGTCACCCGGACCGTGGTGTCCTCGCCGGAGTAGTTGATCGCGTTCTCCACCAGGTTCGCCACCGCCGTGGCCAGTTGGCTGTCGCTGCCGTACACGGTCAGGCCCCGCTGCCCGCCGACGGCGATCTCCACCCGGCGGGCGGTGGCCGCGGTGCGGGTCCGGTCGACGACCTCGGCGAGCACCCAGTCCACCGAGACCGGCTCGGGGGCGGGTTGCGGCTCGGCGCCCTGGAGACGGGTCAGTTCCAGCAGCTCCTGCACGAGGCGGCCGAGCCGGGTCGACTCGTGCTGGATCCGCTCGGCGAACCGCCGCGCGGCGACCAGGTCCTCGGACAGGTCGGGTGCGCCGTCGGCGGCCGGCTCGGTGGCGTCGACGAGCGCCTCGGCGAGCAGTTGCAGCGCGCCGATCGGCGTCTTCAGCTCGTGGCTGACGTTCGCGACGAAGTCCCGGCGTACCCGGGCGAGACGGTGCGACTCGGTGACGTCCACCGCCTCGACGGAGATGTAGCCGGAGCCCAGTCCCATCGCCCGCAGGTGCACGCCGAGCGGGTTGTCCCCACCGCCGTCGCGGCCCCGGGGGAGGTCCAGCTCGATCTCGCGCCGCACGCCCGTGCGGCGGACCTGCCCGGCGAGGGTACGGATCAACGGGTGCGCCGCGATCGACCCGGGCGTCGCCCCGGTACGGAGCAGACCCATCGCCCGGGCGGCCGGGTTCACCAGCACCGGCACGTCGTCCAGGTCGAGCACCACCACGCCGGCGCGCAGCGAGTCGATCGTCTTGCGGCCGAGCCCGGGCAGGCCCCCCTGCTGGTCGTCCGGAATGTTCGTCCTCCCTGCGTCACGACGGAGGATCCCGCCGCCCTGCGACGCCCTGCGGCGCCGCCACTCGTCAACGGGTCCGGACAGCAGCGCCCCGGCGACCAGCCCGGTCACCAGCGCTCCGGCCACCACGACGGCCACCGCCCATTCCACCCGGCGATCGTAGGGTCATTGTTAACCCGGAGATCGGTCACAGGGGGACGAATCACTCTCGCTTTCGGCAAAGTTCACCTGCGGGCCCAGCGTCGTTCACCCGCGTTCACCCTGGTGCCGACCGTTCGGCCTAGCGTGGGTCGCGCACCTGCTCCTGCCGTACCCCTCCAGGTGGCGGCAACCGACCCCAGGAAGTGACGATGCGCGACGAGTTCCGGGCCGACCTGCAGATTGTCAGCCAGTTGCTGGTGGACATGGCCGAGGCGGTACGCGCGGCCATGCGCCAGGCCACGAAGGCGCTGCTCACCGCCGACCGGACGGCCGCCGAGACGGTGATCGCGCGGGACGCCGAGATCGACGAGCTGTACCGGCACGTGGAGGAGCGGGTCTGTGACCTGCTGGCCCGGCAGGCGCCGGTCGCCTCCGACCTGCGCGCGATGATCACCGCGTTGCACGTGGCCGCCGACCTCGAACGGATGGGCGACCTGGCCGACCACGTGGCGAAGACGGCACTGCGCCGGCACCCGTCCCCGGCGGTGCCGGCGGAGCTGCGGCCGGTCTTCACCGACATGGCCGGGATCGCCGACCGGATGGCCGAGAAGATCGGCTCGGTGCTGGCCAAGCCGGACGCCGCCGTGGCCGCCGAGCTGGACCGTGACGACGACGCGATGGACGACCTGCACAAGAGCCTGTTCGGCGTGCTGCTCGGCGACGACTGGCCGTACGGGGTGGAGACGGCGATCGACGCGACGTTGCTGGGGCGCTTCTACGAGCGCTTCGCCGACCACGCGGTGAACGCGGGCGAGCACGTGGTCTACCTGATCACCGGTTCCACCTCCGCCTGACCGCGTGCAAGGAAGGGCCCCTTGTTAACGCGTCGGGTTAACAAGGGGCCCTTCCTCTACCTCAGGCGTTAATAGGGGGCCCTTCCTTACACCTCAGCGGCCCTGGTTGGCCACCGCGGCGGCGGCGTCCTTCGCCGCGTCCGGGTCCAGGTAGGTCCCGCCGAGCACCTGCGGACGCAGATCGGCGTCCAGGTCGTAGCGCAGCGGAATGCCGGTGGGGATGTTCAGCTTGGCGATCGCCTCGTCGGAGATCTGGTCGAGGTGCTTGACCAGGGCGCGCAGCGAGTTGCCGTGCGCGGCCACCAGCACGGTCCGGCCGGCCAGGATGTCCGGCACGATCGAGTCGTACCAGTAGGGCAGCATCCGGTCGACGACGTCCTTCAGGCACTCGGTGCGCGGCATCAGCTCGGTCGGCAGCAGCGCGTACCGGGGGTCGCCGACCTGCGACCACTCGTCGGCGTCGTCGATCGGCGGCGGCGGCGTGTCGTACGAGCGGCGCCAGAGCATGAACTGCTCCTCGCCGTACTCGTCGAGGGTCTGCTTCTTGTCCTTGCCCTGCAGGGCGCCGTAGTGGCGCTCGTTGAGCCGCCACGACCGGCGCACCGCGATCCAGTGCCGGTCGGCGGCGTTCAGCGCCAGCTCGGCGGTGCGGATGGCCCGGCGCATCAGGCTCGTGTGCACCACGTCCGGCAGCAGGTCGTGCTCGCGCAGCAGTTCGCCGCCGCGCCGCGCCTCGGTCTCCCCCTTTGTGGTCAGGTCGACGTCGACCCAGCCGGTGAAGAGGTTCTTGGCGTTCCAGTCGCTCTCGCCGTGCCGCAGCAGGACCAGCGTCCCGACGGTGGGCCCCTCGCTCGCAGTCATGCCGATCATCCTGCCGTACGGCGCGGGCGGACACGCGGCGACCTGTGGTGACGACCACCACGTGGAAATCCTGATGACCACGGCTCCGGCCCGGCACTAGGTTGTAAGGCGTCTTACAGGGGTCGGTCATTACCAATCGGGGGCGTCGGGATGCGGACGGTACGGGGCTGGTTCCAGGACACGGCGGGTGGCCTGCCACGGACGTTCTGGTACCTCTGGGCCGGCACGCTGATCAACCGCCTCGGCTCCTTCGTGCTGATCTTCCTGGCCATCTACCTCACCCAGGAACGCGGCTTCTCCGCCGCACAGGCCGGTCTGGTGATCGGCCTCTGGGGTGCCGGCGGCGCAGTCGGCACCACTATCGGCGGCACCCTGACCGACCGCTGGGGACGGCGGCCCACGCTGCTCGTCGCGCACGTCGGCGCGGCCGGGATGATGGTCGCGCTGGGCCTCGCCCGTCCGCTGTGGGCGGTCGCCGTGGGCGCGCTGCTCCTCGGCGCGTTCGCCGAGGCGGCCCGCCCGGCCTTCGGCGCGATGATGATCGACGTGGTGCCGGACAAGGACCGGCTGCGTGCCTTCTCGCTCAACTACTGGGCGATCAACCTCGGCTTCGCCTGCGCCGCGGTGCTCGCCGGCTTCGCCGCGCAGAGCAGCTACCTGCTGTTGTTCCTGGTCAACGCGACCACCACGCTGGTCACCGCGCTGATCATCTTCGCCAGGGTCGGCGAGACACGCGGCCCGGTGACCGCGCTCCCGGCCAAGGGGATGCCGGCGCCGGCCGGCGCGCTGCGCACCATCCTTGCCGACCGGGTGTTCCTCGGCTTCGTCGCGCTCAACCTGCTCGCCGCGTTGGTGTTCCTCCAGCACATCTCGATGCTGCCGATCGCCATGGGCGACTCCGGGCTCAGCCCGGCCACCTACGGCTCGGTGATCGCACTGAACGGCGTGCTCATCGTGTTCGGCCAGTTGTTCGTACCCCGGCTCATCAAGGGCCGCAGCCGCTCGCACGTGCTGGCGCTCGCGGCGCTGGTGATGGGCGCCGGGTTCGGGCTCACCGCGTTCGCCGACACGGTCTGGCTCTACGGCCTCACCGTGCTGATCTGGACCGTCGGCGAGATGCTCAACTCGCCGTCGAACGCCACCCTGATCGCGGAGCTGTCGCCGGCCGCGCTGCGCGGCCGCTACCAGGGCGCCTTCTCGCTGTCCTGGCAGCTCGCCGGCGCCGCCGCGCCGATCCTCGGCGGCCTGGTGCGCGAGCACGCCGGCAACAGCGCGCTCTGGCTCGGCTGCGCGGGCATCGGTGTCGTGGCGGCGGTCGCCCACCTGGTCTCCGGCCCGGCCCGGGAGCGCCGCGCGGTCGCCCTGCGCGCCGCAGGCACGCCGGTCGCGCCGGTCACCGTCACCGCCGCCCCGGCGCCCGAGGCGGGCGAGGCCGCTGCCACCGCACCCGCCGAACCGGTCCGGGCCGGTTCCTGAGTACGCCCGCGCGCGCCCTGCCCGAGGCGGATCGATACGGTACGGGAAGGAATCGTAAGGAAACCTTTCTGGAGGACGTGTGCGCGGCCTGCGGCGCTGGTGGGACGACACGGCCGGCGGACTGCCGGCCACGTTCTGGTACCTCTGGTCCGGCCTGCTGATCAACCGGGCGGGCGCGTTCGCGCTGCTGTTCCTGTCGCTCTACCTGACCGCCGCGCGAGGCGCCCCGCCGTCGCTGGCCGGGCTGGTGGTCGGCGCGTACGGCATCGGCGGCGCGGCCGGCACGCTGCTCGGCGGCGTCCTGGCCGACCGCTGGGGACGGCGGGCCACGCTCCTCGCCGCCCACCTGGCCGCCGCCGGGCTGATGGCGGCGCTGGCGTTCAGCACGCACCTGGCGGCGATCGCCGCACTCGCCACGCTGGTCGGGGTGGCGCACTCGATGCCCAGCCCGGCGTTCGTGGCCGCCATCGTGGACGTGGTGCCGGAGGCCCGCCGCTCCCGCGCGTTCAACCTCCAGTTCTGGGCGTTCAACCTGGGCATGGCGGTCGCCTCGCTGCTGGCCGGCATCCTCGCCGAGGCGAGCTTCACGGCGCTGTTCCTGGTCGACGCCGGTGCCACGCTGGCGGCGGCGGTGGTGATCGCGCTGAAGGTGCCGGAGACGCTCACCCGGCGGCCGGCGCTCACCCCACGGGCGGTGGTCGGACGCCGTCCCGGGCTGCGCACCGCGCTCACCGACCGCACGTTCCTGGTGTTCGTCGGGCTGACGTTCCTGCTCGCCGTGCTGACCATGCAGACCTCGACGATCATGCCGCTGGCGATGCGCGCGGACGGCCTGCGCCCGTCGGCGTACGGGCTGGTGGTGGCACTCGGCGGGGCGCTGATCGTGGCCGGGCAACTGTTCGTGCCGCGGCTCATCGAGCCGTACCGGAAGTCGAGCGTGCTGGCCGCCTCCACCGGGCTGATGGCGCTCGGGTTCGGTGCGCTGACGATGGCCGACGGGCTGCCGCTCTACCTCGGCGCGGCGGTGGTCTGGACGGTCGGGCAGATGCTCGCCGCGCCGCCGAACGCACAGATCAACGCGGACCTCGCGCCGCCGGAACTGCGCGCCCGCTACCAGTCGGTTTTCTACCTGACGTTCCCGGCCGCGTCGTTCGTGGCGCCCGCGCTCGGCGGGATCAGCCTGGAACACCTCGGCGAGCGGCACTGGCTGGTGGTGGGCGCGCTCGGTCTGCTGGCCGCCGCCGGGCACCTGCTCGCCGGGCCGCGCCGGGAACGGCGGGTGGCCGCGCTGCGGGCGGCGGCTGCGGAGCCGGTCGGTGCCACCGGCTGAAGGGGCTCGGGACAACGGCAGAGCGCCCACCCCGACCCCCGTCGAGATGGGCGCTCTGACCGTACGCCCGGCGGCGGCGGGCGACACTCACCCCCGTAAGCGTCGCCCGCTCGCGCCGCCGGTTCCACGGGTGGCACCGTCCCCCAACGGTGTGCTCCACCCGATCTTCGCGTCTCGCCTGCGCGGACCTGATCGATCCACCGCTCCCCCGAACGGAAACAAGCGTGACGCGGTGCAATAAAGTTAGTTCGCCCGGATTCCGGATTCAACCCAGATCGCTGTCTTGCCCGTCACAGCGCCCTGTCGGAAACCCGGCTGTCCCTGTTGTCGTCCCTGGAGTGGCAAACACGGCGTTCCCGTCCGCCATTCCCGTAAACCTCAGCCGTCCTCGCGATTCGGGTTCTCGGTCCGGAAGAAGTTGCTCTGCCGGCCGTCCCGCATCTGCTCCTGATAGATCAGGTTCAGCCGCCGGAGATCGAACGTGCGGAACCAGTCGTCCCAGGTGATCTCCCGGATCCGGCTGCTCTCCCGGTAGCCGGGGATGTTGAACGTGAGCACCCCGGGCCGGTTGCCGCGCTCGGTGCCGGCGATGGTGGCGGGCTTCGCGCCCCGCGCCCGCGCCCAGCGCTGGATCACCTCGTGGTTACGGGTGACCAGGCTCCGGCCCGGACGCTCCGGCCGGTCCGCGAGCGACGTGATGAGCTGCGACGATCCGATCGACCGGCTGGATGCCGGGCCACGGGTCGGCGCGCTCTGCGCCCGAGCGGACGACGCCTTCCGAGCCGGCGCCGCCTTCGCCCGCGACGGAGCGGCCTTCGCCCGTGACGGGGCCGCCTTCGCCCGTGACGGGGCCGCCTTCGCCCGTGACGGGGCCGCCTTCGCCCGTGACGGGGCCGCCTTCGCCCGTGACGGGGCCGCCTTCGCCCTCGACGGGGCCGCCTTCGCCCGAGCCGACGTCGCCGTTGCCCGCGACGAGGTCGCCTTCGCGCGGGCGGGTGCCGCCTTGCGCGTACCCGCCGCCTTGGCCCTGGCGCCGGTGGCCCGCGCGGCCGGCGCGGACTTGGCCGGCGACGTCGCCCGGCGGGCTGTGGTCTTCTTCGCGGCGGTGCTCTTGCGGGTGGCCGACGGCCGGCCGGCCGGGCCGGAGCTGCGCCGGGCCGCGCCGCCCTCCCCCCGCATGGTGCGCGCCAGGGTCTTCACCAGTTCCGGCTTCCGCAGCGCGGAGATCCCGGAGACACCGCGCCGCCGAAGCTGGCTGCGGAGGTCGTCGACCTTCATCCGCGAGATCGCCGACTCCGACACCCTCGGGGTGTTCGGCGTCTGGTTGCCGGTTTGCCGCTTGGTCCGGGTCGCAGTCGTGCCGCGACCTGAGCTGTTGCGCTGAGCCATGGGACACGCTCCTCGACAGTCCGTCCTCGGCCCGCGGTGGGTCCCAGTGCTCCGCACCGCGCGGGGCGGCATACCCGTCAGGAGGGCTCCGAACCTCCGGCGGACGAACCGGCGGTCGCGGAGGGCTCGAAGAGGTGCGCGAACGCGGCCAGGTTCGCCGTCGACTCGCCGCGCTTGACCCGCCACTCCCACTCCCGGCGGATGGCGGTGCCGAAGCCGATCTCCAGCATGCTGTCGAACGACTCGTCGGCGTACGTCAGCACGGAACCGAGCAGCCGGTCCAGCTCGTCGGCGTCGACCCCGGCCAGGTTGACCCGCCCGGTCAGGTAGACGTCGCCGACCGAGTCGATGGAGAACGAGACGCCGTACATGCGGGCGTTGCGCTGGAGCAGCCAGGCCCACAGCTCCTCGCGGCGCTCGTCGGGCTGGCGCATCACGAACGCCTCGACCCGCAGCGCGTGCTCACCCACGATCAGGTTGCAGATCGTCTTGAGCTTGTGCGTGCCGGGCAGCGTCACCGCGTACGACGCCTCGCCCGTGGACTCCCACTCCAGCTCGCGCTCCGCGCAGACGGACTCGATCAGCGCGGCGACCTCACTCCTGCGGCTCATCGCACCCACTCTACGACCGGCGGACCGGGGCCGCCCGGTGGCCGGTGACGGTCACCAGGAGCACAGCAGGGCCGGGTCGCCGCACCGCCGCGCCAGCCGGGCCCGGTGCTCGGTGATCGCCTCCCCGTAGACCGCGAGCAGGCCGGCGGCGGTGCGCTGCCAGGAGAAGTCCCGGGCGTGCCGCTCGGCGCCCCGGCCCAGCGCGGCACGGCGTGCCCGGTCGGGCAGCAGGCGGGCGAGCGCCCGGGCCCAGTCGACCGGGTCGTGCCCGTCGATGAGCACGCCGCTGACGCCGTCGCGTACCGCGGTGACCAGGCCGCCCACGGCGGCGGCAAGCACCGGCGTGCCGCACGCCTGGGCCTCCAGCGCGACCAGCCCGAACGACTCGTTGTGCGACGGCACCGCGACCAGGTCGGCGGCGCGGTAGAGGGCGGGCAGGTCACCGCCGGTCTGCGGCGGGAGGAAACGCACCCGGTCGGCGACGCCGAGCGCGTGCGCCAGTTCGATCAGGGCGGTGGGCCGGTCCAGGCCGCTGCCGCTCGGCCCGCCGCAGATCACCACGGTCAGCTCGTCGGCCAGCGCCGGGTCCCGTTCGCGCAGCGCGGCGGCGGCGCGGACCAGCACGTCCGGCGCCTTGAGCGGCTGGATCCGGCCGACGAACGCGACCACGTACCCGTCGGCCGGCAGGCCGAGCCGACGGCGCGCGGCCCGGGTCGCGGCGTCCCGGTCGCCGGGCGCCGGGCGGAACCGGTCCAGGTCGACGCCGGGCTCCACGACCGCCACCCGGTCCGGGGCGGCCGCGTACCTGTCGAGCAGGTCGCGGGCCTCCACCCGGGTGTTGGCGACCAGCCGGTCCGCCTCGGTGACCACCTGCTCCTCGCCGATCACCCGGGCCTTCGGCTCGGGACGGTCGCCGGCGGCGAGGCGGGCGTTCTTGACCTTGGCCAGGGTGTGCGCGGTGTGGACAAGCGGTACGCCCCAGCGCTCCTTGGCCAGCCAGCCGACCTGCCCGGAGAGCCAGTAGTGCGAGTGGATCAGGTCGTAGTGGCCCGGCGGGCGGGCGGCCTCGGCGCGCAGCACCCCGGCGGTGAAGGCGCAGAGCTGACCCGGCAGCTCCTCCTTGGTCAGCCCCTCCAGCGGGCCGGCGGTGACGTGCCGGACGGACACCCCGGGCGCCACCTCGACCACCGGGGGCAGGTCACCGGCGGTGGCCCGGGTGAAGATCTCCACCTCGACGTCGGCCTCGGCCAGCCGCCGGGCCACCTCCAGGATGTAGACGTTCATGCCGCCCGCGTCACCGGTGCCGGGCTGGTGCAGCGGCGACGTGTGCACCGACAGGGTGGCGATACGGCGGGGCCGCGGCCACGGAAGGGCACCTCGCTGACGACCGACACCGGTGTGCAAATCCGCCACGTCCGCTCCCTCTGTCACGGTTGATGCCGTCCCGCACGACCGGCGCTTCTCGGTCAACCCGTGTGCCGGATGTCATCTTCCCCATCGGGGTACGGAAATGCTTTCCGCCGGGTCCCGGGCGTGACGGACCTCATCCCGCCGCCCGGCGCGGCGACGGGAGACAATGACCGGATGACTTCCATCGCCATCGTCACCGGGGCGTCCAGCGGCATCGGCGCGGCCACCGCCCGCCGGCTCGCCGCCGAGGGCTTCCACGTGCTGGCCGCCGCCCGGCGTACCGACCGGCTGGCCGCGCTGGTCACCGAGATCGAGGCGGCTGGCGGCGCGGCGACGGCGGTGGCCTGCGACGTGACCTCGGACGAGTCGGTGGCCGCCCTGGCCGCCGCCGCCGAGGCCGCCCCCGGGCCGGTCACGCTGCTGGTGAACAACGCCGGCGGCGCGCGCGGCCTGGACCCGGTCGAGTCCGCCGACGTGGGCGACTGGCAATGGATGTACGACGTGAACGTGCTCGGCACGCTCCGCGTCACCAAGGCGCTGCTCCCGGCGCTGGAGCGCTCCGGCGCCGGCACTGTCGTGATCGTCAGCTCCACCGCCGGGCACGTGGTCTACGAGGGCGGCGGCGGCTACACGGCCGCCAAGCACGCGCAGACCGCGATCGCCGGAACGCTCCGGCTGGAGCTGTGCGGCCGCCCGGTCCGGGTGGTCGAGATCGACCCCGGCATGGTGAAGACCGAGGAGTTCGGCCTGGTCCGCTTCGGCGGCGACGCCGACCGGGCCGAGGCGGTCTACGCCGGAGTCGCCGAACCGCTCGTGGCCGACGACGTGGCCGACTGCGTCGCCTGGTGCGCGACCCGCCCGCACCACGTCAACATCGACCGGCTCGTGGTCCGCCCGCTGGCCCAGGCCGCGCAGCACAAGGTGCACCGGATCTCCTGATGGAGCGTCCGCTCGGCGTGGCCACCCGGGGCACCACCAACCCCAACCGGCTCCGGCGGGTGGACAACTGGATCGTCGAGACCTGCGGCGACGCGCTGCGCGCCGCCGCCGACCCGCTCGTGGTGGACCTGGGCTACGGCGCCACCCCGGTCACCCCCGTCGAACTGCGGGCCCGTCTCGCCGCCGGGGTCCGCGCCGACGTGCGGGTGGTCGGCCTGGAGATCGATCCGGTACGCGTCACCGCCGCCTCGGCCGCCGCCGACCCACCCGGGCTGACGTTCGCCCGGGGCGGCTTCGAGCTGGCCGGGCTGCGTCCCGCGCTGGTCCGGGCGTTAAACGTCCTACGCCAGTACGACGAGAGCGAGGTGGCCGACGCCTGGCGTACCGTCACCGGGCGGCTCGCGCCGGGCGGGCTGCTGGTCGAGGGCACCTGCGACGAGCTGGGGCGGCTCGGCTCCTGGGTGCTGCTGGACGCCGCCGGCCCGCGCACGCTCACCCTGTCGGCGAAGCTGACCACGCTGGAGAGCCCGGCCACGCTCGCCGAGCGGCTGCCGAAGGCGCTGATCCACCGCAACGTGCCGGGGGAACGCGTCCACGACCTCATCGAGGCGCTGGAACACGCCTGGCGTTCGGCCGCCGGGTACGCCCCGTTCGGCCCTCGCCAGCGCTGGCTGCGTACGGTCGAGGTGGTGAAGGAGGCGGGCTGGCCGATCCAGGACACCCCCCGCACCTGGCGCCACGGCTACCTGACCCTCCCCTGGCCCGCCGTCTCCCCCCGCTGAACCGCCCGCACCAAGGGCCGGAAGTGCAACATCGCGGGGGTGAGGCGGGCGGGGTGGGGTCAGATGGTGCAGTTGATGAGGACTGGCTCGGGGTGTAGGGGGACGCCGAAGCGGGACTGCACGCCGTCGCGGATCTCGCGGGCCAGCGCCACCAGCGCGGCCGTACTGGCGGTGCCGGAGCGGTTGGTGAGCGCGAGCGTGTGCTTGCTGGAGATGGCGACGCCCTCCGGGCCCGCGTACCCCTTGCCGAACCCGGCCTTGTCGATCAGCCACGCCGCGCTGAGCTTCACCGTGCCGTCGGCGCCCGGCCAGTGCGGCGGCTCCCCCAGGTCGGCGGCGCGCTCCCGCACCTGCGCGAACGCCTCGACCGGCAGCACCGGGTTGGTGAAGAACGAGCCCACCGACCAGGTGTCCGGGTCGGCCGGGTCGAGCACCATGCCCTTGCCGGCGCGCAGCTCGCGCACGGTGGCCCGGGCGTCGGCGAGCGGCACCCGGTCGCCCACCTCGACGCCGAGCGCCCGGGCCAGTTCGGCGTAGCGGACCGGACCGGACAGCGGCGACCTGGTGAGCCGGAAGTCGACCGCTAGCACCACCCAGCGGTCGCTGTACTTGAAGATGCTGCCCCGGTAGGCGAACCCGCAGTCGGCCGCCGCGATCCGCACCACCCGGCGTTCCGTCCGGTCGTACGCCTCGACGGCGACGATCGTCTCGGCGACCTCCTGGCCGTACGCGCCGACGTTCTGGATCGGGGTCGCGCCGGCCGACCCGGGGATGCCGGAGAGGCACTCCAGTCCGGACCAGCCGCGCTCGACGGTGGCGGCGACGAGGTCGTCCCACGGCTCGCCTGCCTGCACACGTACCGTGACGGTGTCGCCGTCCTCGGCGACGACCTGGAACCCCCGGGAGCGGACGAGCACGACGGTGCCGGGGAAGCCCTGATCGCCGATCACGACGTTGCTGCCGCCCGCCAGCACCAGCACTGCCTGCTCACGGGCTTCCGCTTCCTGCACCTTTAGTACGATCTGGGAGGCATCCCCGGCGACCTCCAGCCGCCCGGCGGGGCCGCCGAGCCGGAGCGTGGTGTAGCGCGCCAGGGTGGCCGGATCGGTCGGGTCACCGGCAGTCGCCGGTTCGGCGTAGACGTCTGACACGCCTTTCACCCTAGGCTGAGGGGTAGCCGGAGCACCCACTGGTGGCCCGGTCACCCCCGGGAGGATGGCGATGAGCAGACTGCACCACACGAAGGACTTCTGGATCGGCGCGCTGCGCACGGAGGGCCCCGCCTTCGCCGTGGCGGTGACAGAGGCGCCGCCCGAGACACCCGTGCTGTCCTGTCCCGGCTGGACGGTCACCGACCTCGCTCATCACCTGACCCGCGCGTACATCTGGGTGGGCACCGTCCTGACCGCCGGCGGGACGGCCCGGCCGGAGCGGCACGACCCGGAGCCGCCCGCGGGTCTGACCGCGGCGCAGTGGTACACGCGGGAGTACGAGCGGATCAGCGCGCTGCTGGAGGCGACGGATCCGGAGGCGCCGGCCTGGAACTTCGCGCCCCAGCCGAAGAAGGCCGCCTTCTGGCCGCGCCGGGTCGCGCACGAGACCGCCGTCCACCGCTGGGACGCCCAGCTCGCGATCGGTGCGGGTGACCCGATCGAGGCGAAGCTCGCGGCCGACGGGGTGAGCGAGGTGCTGGACACCTGGCTGCCGGCGGGACGGCGGGTACGGCCCGGGCAGTGGCACGGCGTGGTGCATCTGAACGCGACCGACGCCGCGCAGGAGTGGTATCTGCGGTTGCGGGGCGAGGGGGTCGCGCTGCTGGACACCGCGACGATCCTCGACCACGACGACCACCGGGCGCGGGCGCAGGTGTCCGGCACGGCGAGCGATCTGCTGCTGGCGTTGATGGGCCGGATCAGCTTCGACGCGCTGGACGTGGCGGGCGACTCGGCCCTGCTGGGGGGCCTGCGGGTCGGCTGACGACGGGCACCGGACGGAGAGGGACGGCGGCCGTCCCTCTCCGTTTCTTTTCGGACAGCTCTGAGAGCGCTCTCTTGACAAGGTCCGGGACCCTCCACCACGCTGTCGTGAGAGCGCTCTCTTAGTTCCGGAACCGCCTTCCACCACCCGTTTCGACGACCCGAGAGGTCAGGACAGATGCTCACCTTCACGCGCCGCCGCCTGGCGGCGGTGGCCCTGGTCGCCGCCACCGCGTTGCTCGGCACCACCGCCTGCGGCGGCGGTGACGACGACGCCGCGGCCGACGGGCCGATAACGCTCACCGTTGACGTCTTCGGCCAGTTCGGTTACGCCGATCTCTACCAGGAGTACATGGCCAGCCACCCCGGCGTGAAGATCGTCGAGCGGGGCACCGGCGGAAACCTCGACGAGTACTCGCCGAAGCTCACCCAGTGGCTCGCCGCGGGCAAGGGCGCCGGTGACGTGGTCGCCATCGAGGAGGGCCTGCTCGTCGAGTACAAGGCCAACCCGCAGAACTTCGTCAACCTCCTCGACCACGGCGCGGCCGACCTGAAGGGGAACTTCCTCGACTGGAAGTGGAACCAGGGGCTCACCGCCGACGGCAAGCAGCTCATCGGCCTCGGCACCGACGTCGGCGGCATGGCGATGTGCTACCGCACGGACCTGTTCGCCAAGGCCGGCCTGCCCACCGACCGGGAGGCGGTGTCCAAGCTCTGGCCCACCTGGCAGGACTACATCAAGGTCGGCGAGCAGTTCACCGCGAAGAAGACCGGCGCGTCGTTCCTGGACGCCGCGACGAACACGTTCAACACGATCCTGCTCCAGACCGCCGGCAACAGCAGCGGCTACAGCTACTACGACACCGGCAACAACCTGGTCGTGGGCAGCAACCCGGCGGTGAAGCAGGCGTACGACACCACGATGGACATCATCGACTCCGGGCTGTCCGGCAAGTACGGCTCCTGGTCCGAGGAGTGGGTGTCGGCGTTCAAGCAGTCGAAGTTCGCCACCATCGCCTGCCCGGCCTGGATGACCGGCGTGATCGAGGGCAACGCGGGCGCCGCCGCCAAGGGCAAGTGGGACATCGCCCAGATCCCCGGCAACGGCGGCAACTGGGGCGGCTCGTTCCTCGCCGTGCCGAAGCAGAGCAAGCACCAGGCCGAGGCGATCGAGCTGGCCAAGTTCCTGACCAGCACCAAGGGCCAGATCGGCGCGTTCAAGGCGAAGGGTCCCCTGCCCTCTTCGCCGCAGGCGCTGGAGGACCCGGCGATCCTCGACTCGAAGAACGCCTACTTCTCCGAGGCGCCCGTCGGCAAGATCTTCGCCACCGGCGCCAAGAGCCTGAAGCCGGTCTACATGGGACCGAAGAACCAGGCCGTACGCACCGAGGTGGAGAACGCCGTCCGCTCGGTGGAGCTGGGTAAGCGCTCCCCGGAGCAGGGCTGGACCGACGCGGTCGCCAACGCCGAGAAGGCCGCCGCCAAGTAACCCGAGCAGCGCGTGCGGGCGGCCACCCGGCCACGGGGGCCGCCCGCACGGCGGAAAGGAGTCCCGGGTCATGGCCGTCCAGCTCGACGCCCGCCCGCCGGTCGCACCGGCACCCCGTCCCACCCGTCCCGGCCTGGGCAACCGGCTCAGCCGGCTCGACACCAAATACTCGCCGTACCTGTTCATCGCCCCGTTCTTCCTGCTGTTCGGCGTCTTCGGGGCGTACCCGCTGGCGTACACGTTCTGGGTCTCGCTGCACGACTGGGACCTGCTCGGCGCCGAGCACCCGTTCATCGGCTTCGACAACTACACCCAGTTGCTCGCCGACACGGACTTCTGGCACTCGGTGGTGAACACGCTGGGCATCTTCGTGATCTCCACGGTGCCCCAGCTGCTCGCCGCGCTCTGGCTGGCCAACCTGCTCAACCGGCAGTTGCGCGCCCGTACCACCTGGCGGATGGCGGTGCTGATCCCGAACGTCACCTCGACCGCCGCCGTGGCGATCGTGTTCGCGGTGCTGTTCGGCCGCGAGTTCGGCATGATCAACTGGTTGCTCGACCACATCGGGATCAACGCGATCGACTGGAAGGCGAACCGGTTCGCCGCCTGGGTCGCCATCTCCACCATGGTCGACTGGCGCTGGACCGGCTACAACGCGCTGATCTTCCTGGCCGCCATGCAGGCCATCCCCCGCGACCTGTACGAGTCGGCGGCGATCGACGGCGCCGGCCGGGCACGCCAGTTCTGGGCCATCACCGTGCCGCTACTCAAGCCGACGATCATCTTCGCGGTCATCATCTCCACCATCGGCGGCCTCCAGCTCTTCACCGAGCCGCGGATGTTCAACTCCGGCACCAACGCGATCCGCGGCGGGCCGCTGCGGGAGTCGCAGACGGTGACCATGTACATGTTCGAGAACGCCTTCGCGCCGCACTACAACTTCGGCTACGGCTCGGCCGTCGCCTGGCTGCTGTTCGCGTTGATCGCCGTGGTCGCCGCCATAAACGTCCTGCTCCTGCGCCGGCTCGGCGGCGGCTCCCGCAAGGAGGTCTCCCGATGACCCGCCTCTGGTCGGCAAGCCGGCTCACCTACCTGGCGCTGACGCTCTCGGCCGTCCTGTCGATCTTCCCGATCTACTGGATGTTCGTCGTCGCCAGCCGCACCAGCGACACGATGGGCCAGGTGCCGCCGCCGCTCACCCCCGGCGGCAACCTCGGCGCCAACATCGCCCGGCTGTTCGACAACACCGACGCGTACTTCCTGACCGGCCTGATCAACTCGGCGATCGTGGCCGTCACCGTGACGGTCTCGGTGGTGTTCTTCTCCACCCTGGCCGGGTTCGCCTTCGCCAAGCTGCGCTTCCGTGGCCGCAACGCGCTGCTGCTGGTCATCGTCGCCACCATGATGGTCCCAACCCAGCTCGGCGTCATCCCGCTCTACCTGCTGATGACCAAGCTGAACTGGAACGACCGGCTGCCCGCCGTGATCGTGCCGGCACTGGTCACCGGATTCGGCGTGTTCATGATGCGCCAGTACGCCGGCCAGGCGGTCAGCACCGAACTGATCGAGGCGGCCCGGATGGACGGCTGCAACACCGCGCGGATCTACTGGAACGTGGTGCTGCCCGCGCTGCGCCCGGCCGCCGCCGTCCTCGGCCTGCTCACGTTCATGACCACCTGGAACGACTTCCTGTGGCCGTACGCGGTCCTGAACGACCCGGAGAACCCGACTGTGCAGCTGTCGCTGCGGGCCCTCTCCGACGGGTACTACCAGGACATGTCGCAGGTGTTCACCGGCACGGCCATCGCCACGCTGCCGCTGCTGCTGGTATTCGTCGTTTTCGGCCGCCAGATCATCGGCGGGATCATGGAAGGTGCGGTCAAGGCGTGAGTGAGATGCGATTCCCCGAAGGGTTCGTCTGGGGCGGGGCCACCGCCGCGTACCAGATCGAGGGCGCCGCCCGCGACGACGGTCGCGGCCCGTCGATCTGGGACACCTTCAGCCGTACGCCCGGCGCGGTGTTCTCCGGACACACCGGCGACGTGGCCTGCGACCACTACCACCGGTACGCCGAGGACGTCGCGCTGATGGCCGAGCTGGGGCTGCGGGCGTACCGGTTCTCGGTGTCCTGGCCCCGGGTGCGGCCGGACGGCACCGGCCCGGTCGAGCCGCGCGGACTCGACTTCTACGACCGGCTGACCGACGCGCTGCTGGACGCCGGCATCGACCCGATCGTCACGCTCTACCACTGGGACCTGCCGCAGGCGCTGGAGGACCGGGGCGGCTGGACCGTCCGGGAGACCGCCGAGCACTTCGCCGAGTACGCGCTCACCGTGCACGGCCGCCTCGGCGACCGGGTCCGCACCTGGACCACGCTCAACGAACCGTGGTGCTCGGCCTACCTCGGGTACGGCAACGGGGTGCACGCCCCGGGCCGCCGCGACGCCGGTGACGCGTTCCGGGCCGTACACCATCTGCTGCTCGGCCACGGCCTGGCGGCGCGGGCGCTGCGCGCGGCCGGCGCGCAGACGCTCGGGGTCACGCTCAACCTGGCCGACGTGCAGCCGGCGGACGCCGGTAGCGCCGCGGACGCCGAAGCGGTCCGGCTCGTCGACGGCCTGCACAACCGGATCTTCCTGGACCCGCTCACCGGCGGCGGCTACCCGGAGGACGTGCTGGCCCACGTCAGCCGGATCGTCGCGCCCGACTTCGTCCGGGACGGGGACGAGAAGCTGATCGCCGCGCCGCTGGACCTGCTCGGCCTGAACTACTACGCGCCCACCTACGTGGCCGGGCGGCCGGGTGGCGCCGGGAGCGACGCCTACCCGGGCACCGCCGGGCTGGTCGAGTTCCTGCCGCCCGAGGAGCCGCTCACCGACATGGGCTGGTCGATCGAGCCGGCCGGGCTGACCCGGCTGCTGGAGCGGGTGGCGGCCGACCACCCCGGGCTCCCGCTGATGATCACCGAGAACGGCGGGGCGTTCCCGGACAGCGACAGCGACACCGACGGCGCGGTGGCCGACGCCGACCGGGTCGCCTACCTCGACGGGCACCTGCGCGCGGCGCACGAAGCCATCGCCCGCGGCGTGGACCTGCGCGGTTATCTCGTATGGTCGGTGCTGGACAACTTCGAATGGGCCGAGGGTTACCGGAAGCGGTTCGGGATCGTCCACGTCGACTACCTGACCCAGCGGCGCACACCCAAGCGCAGTGCCCGCTGGTACCAGGAGGTGATCGCCCGGAACGGGCTGTGACGAGGTGGTGGTAACGGGGATGACGACGGCACAGCGACCGACCCTGGAGGCGGTGGCCCGGCTGGCCGGCGTGTCCCGGGCCACCGTCTCCCGGGTGGTGAACGGCTCGACCACAGTCGCGGAGCCGATCCGGCAGGCGGTACGCCGGGCGGTCGAGGAACTCGGGTACGTCCCGAACCTCGCCGCCCGCAGCCTGGTCACCCAGCGGACCGACTCGGTCGCGCTGGTGATGCCCGAGGCGGCCACCCGGGTCTTCTCCGACGACCAGGTGTTCCCGGGCATCATCCGGGGCGCCGCGCAGGAGCTGGAGGCGGCGGACAAGCAGCTCGTGCTGATGCTCGCCGGTTCGCCGGCCGGGCACGAACGGGTCGAGCGGTACACCACCGGCCGGCACGTCGACGGGGTGCTGTTCGCCTCGCTGCACGGCGAGGACCCGCTGCCCGGCCGGCTGGCCCGCCTCGGCATCCCGGTGGTGTGCAGCGGACGGCCGCTCGACGGCGCCGACGTGCCGTACGTGGACGTCGACCACACCGGCGGCGTCAGCACGGCGGTCCAGCACCTGATCACCAGCGGGCGGCGGCGGATCGCCACCATCGCCGGGCCGCAGGACATGGTCGCCGGGATCGAGCGGCTGATCGGCTACCGCGACGCGATCACCGGGGCCGGGCTGCCGGAGCTGGTCGCGTACGGCGACTTCACCCGGGAGTCCGGCACCGCCGCGATGCGCGAACTGCTCGCCGCCGACCCGGAGCTGGACGCCGTGTTCGCCGCCTCCGACCTGATGGCGCACGCCGCCCTGCGGACGCTGCGGGAGGCGGGACGGCGGGTGCCCGAGGACGTGGCGGTGATCGGGTTCGACGACATCGAGACGGCCGCGTACACCGAGCCGCCGCTGACCACAGTGCGGCAGCCGATAGTGGAGCTGGGCCGGTCGATGACCCGGCAACTGCTGCGCATCGCCGCGGGCGAGACGGTCGAGCAGGCGCTGGTGCTGCCCACGGAGCTGGTGCTGCGCGAGTCGGCTTAAGGAAGGGCCCCCTCTTAACGCCTCAGGTAGAGGAGGGGACCCCTCTTAACAGCCTGTGGGGCAGCCCGCCGCGCGTTAACCGGTCGCGGGGCTGGCGGGCGCGGGGCTAGGGTCCGCCGGATGAGTGGAGCCGAGATCCGTCCCGCCCGCCCCGACGACGCGCCCGCAGTGGTGGCGTTGCGCGCGCTCGTCTACCCGTACCTGGTGCGCGGCGTCGAGTCGACCCGCCGCATGATCGCCGACCCGCCGGCCGGCGAGGACTGGTCGGCCTGGGTCGCCGAGGCGGGCGGGCAGGTGATCGGCTGGGTGTCGGCGTACCGCAACACGCAGACCTCGACGCCCGGCGTGGGCGAGATGGCCCTGCTGCACGTCCACCCGCAGCACCGCCGCCGGGGCACCGGCACCGCGCTGTTCGAGACCGCGTTCGACCACCTGCTGACGCTCGGGACGACACGCGTGCTCACCCATGCGCGTACCGACTCGCTGCCGTTCGCGCGGCGGCACGGCTTCGAGCCCAGCCGGGAGCTGCGCTACTCGGCGCTGGACCTCACCACCGCCCCGCCGATGCCGCAGCCGCCGCCGGGCGTACGGCTGGTGTCCGCCGCCGCGCTCGACCCGCGCCAGGTGCACCGGGTCGACGCCGAGGCGGCCCGGGACGAGCCGGGAGACGTGCCCACGGACTCGCTCGGCTTCGACCTGTGGCTCCACGAGTGCTGGGACAACCCGGGTCTGGACCGGGAGGCCAGCACGCTTGCCGAGGTGGACGGCGAACTCGTCGCGCTGAGCCTGGTCAAGCGGGACGGCGACCGGATGTGGTCGGACTTCACCGGCACGCTGCCCGCGTACCGGGGGCGAGGGCTGGCCCGGCTGGCCAAGCAGGCCGCGCTGCACACCGCCGCGACGCGCGGGGTACGCACCGCGTACACCTCGAACGACGGGGCGAACGCGCCGATGCTGGCAGTGAACGAGCGGCTCGGCTACCGGCCGGTGGACAGCCAGTGGTCGTGCCGGCGCACGCTCAGCTGAGCCTGGCGGCAACCCGCACCGCCGTGGCGTACGTGTCGCCGCCGAACAGCACCAGCCGGGCCTCGGTGACGTGCTCCGGGTTGGCCGCGTGCAGCACGGTGAGCGCCTGCGCCACCGCGTCGTCGACCGGCCACCCGTAGACGCCCGCACTGATCAGCGGGAACGCGATCCGGGTCGCGCCCAGCCCGTCGGCGACCCGCAGGCTGTTGGCGTAGCAGTCGCGCAGCAACGCCGACCGGTCCTCGTGCGGCGAGAAGACCGGGCCGACCGTGTGCACCACCCAGCGGGCGGGCAGGTTGCCGGCGGTGGTGGCGACGGCCTGGCCGGTGGGCAGCCCGCGCCCGTAGCGGGACGCGCGCAGCGCCCGGCACTCCTCCAGGATGGTCGGGCCGCCGCGCCGGTGGATCGCGCCGTCCACTCCCCCGCCGCCGAGCAGCGACGAGTTGGCGGCGTTGACTATCGCGTCGACCTGCTGCGCGGTGATGTCGCCCTCGATCAGGACGGTGTCCATCTCAGCTCTCCTCGATGGGCTGGCCCAGCGACCGGCGGGCCAGCAGCGCGGCCCCGGCGACGGCGGCCGGCATGACCAGCACCGCGCCGAGCGGGATCAGGAAGCACAGGAAGACCGCCACCCCGAAGCCGAGCGCCGTCGGCCGGTCGGCCCGCAGCCGCACCCGCCGGTCCGGCAGCCGCATCCCCCGCCGGTAGAACGGCGCGCCGACCAGCTCCAGCGCCAGGAACCAGCCACCCACCAGGGCACCGACCACCGGGACCATCGTCTGCCCCACCACCGGGATGAAACCGGCCGCGAAAAGGGGTACGCCGATCAGCGCGGACAGCGCCACCAGGCGCAGCGAGTCGGCGAGGCTGCGTCGCAGCGAGGACCAGAACGGCACGTCCACCGCACCGGGGGTGCCGCCGAGCCGGTCCTCGACCCGCTCGGAGATCGCCTCGTAGAACGGGTCACCGATGACCAGCGTGACGGCGGTGAACGTGAGCACCCCGACCAGCCCGGCGACCCCGACCACCGCCAGCCCGGCGGCCACCCGCAGCAGCCCGCGCCAGGGCGACGACCAGTCGTCGGCGAACGGGGTGAGCCAGCCCGCCAGGTCGTCCACGAAGTAGAGCAGCGTGGCGAACAGGGCCACGTAGAGCGCGCCGGTGATCAGCGCCGGGATCACGCCGAGCAGCATCAGCTTCGGGCTGCGGACGTACATGCCGAAGCCGCGCAGCAGCAGCCCGGCGCCGCCGAGGAAGCGGGTGGCCGCGCCGGTGACGGGCGCGACGGTACGGGAGGCGTTCACGACGGCACAGCCTAATCCGCCGGTGCACCACAATGGGCCTGTGCGTGCGTCGCGGCTGATCTCGCTGGTGTTGTTGCTCCAGTCCCGGGAGACGATGACGGCCGCCGAGCTGGCCCGCGAGCTGGAGGTGTCCGAGCGCACCGTCTACCGGGACGTGCTGGCGCTCTCCGCCGCCGGTGTGCCGGTGTACGCGGACCGGGGGCGGGCCGGCGGCTACCGGCTGCTGGGCGGCTACCGGACCCGGCTGACCGGGTTGAGCCGGGACGAGGCCGAGGCGCTGTTCCTGGCCGGGCTGCCCGGTCCCGCAGGGGACATGGGACTTGCCGACTCGGTCGCCGCCGCCGAGCTGAAGGTGCTGGCCGCGCTGCCGCCGAGCCTGCGGGACGCGCCCGCGCGTACCGGGCAGCGGTTCCACCTGGACGTGCCCGGCTGGTTCCGGGAGACCGCGCCGCCGCCGGCCCTGACCGAGCTGGCCCGGGCGGTCTGGCGGGACCGGTTGGTGGAGCTGCGCTACCGGCGCGGGGACCGGGAGGTGACCCGCACGCTGGCGCCGTACGGGCTGGTGCTGAAGAACGGGGTCTGGTATCTGGTCGGCCGGGTCGGGGACGGCTGGCGGACGTACCGGGTGGACCGGGTGGTGGCGGTCGAGGTGGGCGCCGACGGCTTCGAGCGGGACGAGGACTTCGACCTCGGGGCGTACTGGCGGGAGCAGGCGGGCGCGTTCCTGCGCGAGCTGCTGCGGGAGCGGGTGACGGTGCGGCTCGGCCCGGCCGGGTTGCGGGCGTTGCGGCACCTGGTGGACGCGCCGTTCGTCCACACCGAGGCGGTGGAGGCGGCCGGGCCGCCGGACGAGCAGGGCCGGCTGGTGCTGCGGCTGCCTGTCGAGTCGGTGGACGTCGCGTACGGCCAGTTGCTGGCGCTCGGCCCGGAGGTGGAGGTGCTGGCGCCGCCGCAGCTGCGGGCGCGCTTCGCCGAGGCGACCCGCCGCGCGGCGGCGCTCTACACCGATCCGCCGTCCGACGGTCAGCGGTAGCCGGTGGCGTCGGCCGGCTTACCGGCCTTGATACCTGACAGCGGAAGTCCGGTTTGCCGGACGATCCGGATGGGCGATCATCAGCGGTATGCACCTGCTGTTGTCCGGGATCGTCGGCTCGGTCGCGTACGGGCTGGCCGGTCCCGGCTCGGACACCGACCGGATCGGCGTGTTCGCCGCGCCCACAGTCGCGTTCCACGGCCTGCGCCCGCCCCGCGAGTCGGTGGTCACCACCGACCCGGACGTCACGCTGCACGAGGCCCGCAAGTACGCGCTGCTGGCGCTGAGCGGCAACCCGACCGCCACGGAGCTGATGTGGCTGCCCGGCGACTGCTACGAGACCCGTACCGGGTTCGGCGACGAGCTGATCGCCATCCGGTCGGCGTTCCTCAGCGCGCCGCGCGTCCGTGACGCCTACCTCGGGTACGCCTCGCAGCAGTTCCGCAAGCTCGCCACCCGCTCGGCGGACGACGGCGGGCGACGGCGCTCGGCCAAGCACGCCCGGCACCTGGCCCGGCTGCTGCACCAGGGCCGGGTGCTGTACGCGACGGGCGTGCTGGAGATCCGCCTCGCCGACCCGGGCTGGTTCCGCGCGTTCGGCGAGCGGGTCGCCGGTGGCGCGCTGGACGAGGCGCAGGCCCTGGTGGCGGCCGCCGAGGCGGAGTTCGACCGGATCCGGTCGCCGCTGCCGGAGCGCCCGGACGAGCAGACGGTGGAACGCTGGCTGCTCGCCGTCCGGGCGGCGTACCTGCCGCGCTGAGCCGTCAGTCCGCCAGGCGTACGCGTACCCGGCGGTTGGCCCGGCCCTTGCTCTCCACCTTGACCACCTGGACCTTGCCGATCTGGGCGGTGGACGCGACGTGCGTGCCACCGTCGGCCTGCACGTCCAGCCCGACGATGTCGACGATCCGCACCTCCTGCTCCTCCGGCGGGATCAGGTTCGACTGGGTACGGATGATGTCCGGCAGGGCGAGCGCCTCGGCGCGCGGCAGCACCCGCACGGCCACCGACCGGTCGGCGGCCACCTCGGCGTTCACCAGTTCCTCGATGCGAGCCTTGAAGTCCGGCGGCACCTCGGGCAGGTTGAAGTCCATCCGCGCCTCGCCCGGTTCCATGTTGCCGCCGGTGACCAGCGCGCCGAAGTCGCGGAACACCACGCCGCAGAGCACGTGCAGCCCGGAGTGGGTGCGCATCAGCATGGTCCGGCGGTCGTCCTCCACCGCGCCGACCACCTCGGCGCCCACCGGCGGCACCGGGTCGCCCTCGGCCGGGATCAGCCACAGGTCGTCGCCCTTGCGGGTGCCGACGATCCGGGTCTGTACGCCCTGCCAGAGCAGCACCCCGTGGTCCGGCGGCTGCCCGCCGCCACCGGGGTAGAACGCGGACCGGTCCAGCACGATGCCCTGCTCGGGATCGGCCGCCAGCACCCGGCAGGTCCACTCGCGCAGGGTCGGGTCGGCGAGGTCGAGCCGGTGCGTACGGCCGTGGTGTGTGACGCCCATGGTCCGCGACGTTACCCGTTCAGGAACTCCGAGACGCGCCCCCGCAGGTCGGCGCGTTCGGTCCAGAGCACGCCGGGACGGTCGTACACGTGCAGTGTGGCGTTCGGGAGCGCGGCGGCGAGCCGTTCGGCGACGGCGACCGGGTGCAGGTCGTCCTCGGCGGCGGCGATGACGAGGGCCGGCGCGGTGACCGAGGCGAGCGACCCGGCGTCGTCGAGCGGCGCCTGGGCGGGCAGGTCGGCCAGCCCTGGTGCGAGCCCGTCGCGCAGCAACTGGTCGAGCCGCTGCCGCAGGTACGCCCAGCCGGCCGGGGTGTTGCGCACCGACGGCGGCAGCTCCAGCGACACCGCGTCGGCCAGCGCCGAGGCGTCGCCCTCGGCCACCGCGTCGAGCAGGCCGGTGAGCCGGGCACGGGCCACCTCGCCGCGTGGCGTGTCCAGTGCGGCGGGGAGGAAGAAGACGAGCCGCTCGAAGCGCTCCGGGCTCTCCGCGAGCAGCCGGCAGAGCGCGCCCGCACCGAGGCTGGCGCCGAACGCCCGGGTCGCGCCGCTCAGGTCGGCGATCGCGCGCAGGTCACGGGCGAGGTCGAGATAGCTCCACGGCCCGGGCGGGGAGTCGGATCGGCCGTGCCCGCGGAACTGGAAGAAGACGCGCCGCCCGGCGACGCCGCTGCCGAACGGGCGGGTGGTGGCGATGCCGCTGCCGAGCCCGTGGGCGAACACGGTTACCGGGTCACCGGTGCCGGTGACCAGCCGTTCCAGGCTCACCCCGTGCGGCGTGGCGACCAGTTCCGTCTCCGGCTCGGGCAGCGCGGGCCGCCCGGTCCGGGGCGCGCCGGGACCGGGCCCCCAGGTGCGGGGGCCGCCGTCCGGCGGCGGAGGCCAGCGGAAACCTCTCACCAGGACCCTCGGCCGTCGTGCAGGTCCCGCAGGCCGGGCCGCACGTCGAGCAGGTAGATGAGACCGGCCGCGATGCCGATCAGTCCGAACAGGCTGATCGGGCCGAAGCCGAGCAGGGTGAGCGCCAGGCAGACCGCCAGGATGGCGACCCAGCCGCCCTTGGGCAGCGTGCCGATCGCGGCGAATCCGTCGCCGCGCTGGGTGACCGCGTGCACCAGCGCCACCCCCTGAACGACGAGGGCGAAGACGAGCAGGATCAGCTGGATCACGCTTTGGACTGCGAACGCGAAGCTCGGCGCGGCGGTGGCCATGGGTGCAAGCTTAAGCCGAGACCCCGGAAACGTCCGACAGGACGTTGTCCGGGGTCCCGGTGGAGCATCGGATCACTCGGCGGCCGGGCGGGTCCGCTTCGTGGTCTTCGGCAGCTTCGCCGCCGGAGTGGCCGGCTTGGTCGCCTTCGTGGCGGTCGTCTTGGTGACTGCCTTGGTGGCGGTCGCCTTGGTGGCGCGGGTCCGCTTCACCGCGGCCGGCTTGGCGGCCACCGCCTCGGCCACCTCGGCCGGGCTGGGCACCTCGGCCGGCGCGGTGGCGGCCGGCTTCGGGGCGGCCTCGGCCTTCGGGGCCACGTCGACGCCGGTGGCCTCGGTGGCCTCGATGTCGGCGTTCACGGTGTCGGCGGCCTCCAGCACCCCGGCGCCGACGACACGCTCACCCCGGGCGACAAGCTCGGCGTACGCGGCCAGGGCGCGCTCCTGCGCGGCGTGCGCACCGGCCACCACGACGGCGGCGTTGCGGGTGGCGGCCTCGCGGAGCTTCTCGATGTTGGCGGCCTCGCGCAGCTTCTCCAGGTTGGCCGCCTCGCGGAGCTGGTCGAGGTCGGTGGCGACGGCCCGCTCGCGCAGCCCGGTGGCGGTCTGGTTTGCCGTCTTCAGCGTCTCGGTGGCCTTCTGGCGCAGCTCGAAGCCGGTGACGACGGCCTTGCCACCGAGGTCGGCGACGACCCGGGTGCCGAGGCCGCTGACCACGGTGGGCAGCTTGCGCAGCTGCTCCAGGGCCAGCTCACCGGCGCCGGCGGCGGCGTAGAGGGGTGCGGGGATGCGGTTGGTCTTCGGCTGGGTGGTCATGACTGCTCCTCTTCGGCCGCACCGGCGGCCTTCCGGGCCGCCCGGCGGGCGGTCGTGTGCTCAGGGGCGGCGGTGGTCGGGGCCGGCGCGGCACCCGCTTCGGTGACGGCCACCGATTCGAGGACCGCCTCGGTCGGGGTGCCCTCCGGCGTGACCGGACCGGTGGCGGCCGCCGCGACGGTCGCCGGGGCCTCCGGCGCACCGGCCGCCTCGGTCGCCGTTGTCCCCGTCGTGGCGGCCTTCTCGGCCGTGGCGGCCGTCTCCGCCGCCGTGGCCGCCTCGGTCGCCTCGGCCAGGCGGGCGTTCTCGCGCCGGAACGTCTCGTAGATCTGGGTGAGCGACTGCTTCTGGGCCATGGTCAGCTCGGGGTCGACGGCGATCGCCGCGAGCACGCCCTGGCCCTCCTTGTCGTCGAGCAGCCCGGCGCGCAGGTACATCGCCGGGGTGGAGACACGAAGCGCGCTGGCGAGCTGCTGGAGCACCTCGGCACTCGGCTTGCGCAGCCCGCGCTCGATCTGGCTCAGGTAGGGATTGCTGACACCCGCCTGCTCGGCGAGCTGGCGCAGTGAGATCTTCGCGTTGCGCCGCAGGTCGCGAATGAACCCGCCGACATCGGGAAGGTCCTTGCTGGTGGCCATGACTCAACGCTAGCCCGGTCCGCTAACTGCTGCAAGCAAAACGCTAGCCAGAGTTAGCAGGGTCACCGAAGGTGGGTTGCGGAGCCGATGTCCGGTCCGTACCGTTCCCGTCCGTGACCAAGATCGATATCAACGGCGCCCAGCTCGCGTACGACGAGAGCGGCGCCGGCACCACCGTGGTGCTGCTGCACGCCGGCATCGCCGACCGGCGGATGTGGCGCGAGCAGGTCCCGGCGCTCGCCCAGCGGCACCGGGTGCTCGCCCTGGACCTGCGCGGCTACGGCGAGTCGGAGCTGCCGCCCGCGCCGTTCGCCCACCACGACGACGTGATCGGGCTGCTCGACGCCCTCGGCATCGAGCGGGCCGCGCTCGTCGGCTGCTCGTTCGGCGGCCGGGTCGCCGTGGACACCGCGCTCGCCCACCCGGAGCGGGTCTCGGCGCTGGCGCTGTTCGGCGCCGCTATCTCTGGCAACGAGTGGTCGGAGGAGACCGAGCAGTTCTGGGAGGAACTGGTCGGCGACGTGGACCCGGAGGACTTCGCCGCCACCGCCGCCGGGGAGGTGCGCTTCTGGGTGGTCGGCCCGACCCGCCGCCCGGAGGACGTCGACCCGGAGCTGATCCGGTTCGCCGAGGAGATGGACCGCCGGGCGCTCGCCGCCGAGCAGGCGCTGAGCGCGATCGAGGTGGGCGAGCTGGACCCGCCGGCCATCGACCGGCTGGGCGAGCTGCGCGTACCGGTGCTCGTCGCCGCCGGCGCCGACGACCTGGCCGACATCCGCCGCCTGGCCGACCGCATCGCCGACGAGGCCCCGAACGGCGTACGCCTCCCCGACGTCCCCGACGCGGCCCACCTGCTCCCCGTCGAGCGCCCCACCGAGACGAACGCCGCCCTCCTGCCCTTCCTCCCCTGACCCACTCTTTCGCCGATCTTGCACTTACGGCCCTCCGCGCGCCCGGAATACCCGGTTTGCCGGGGCAGCAAGTGCAAGATCAGCGAGGGGTGGGGTGAGGGTCACCAGAGGGGGCGGATGGCCCCTACCGGGAGGCCGCCGCCCAGCAGGGGGGGCTCGGCGTACTCGGTGAGGATGGGGGCGCGTACGTTCAGGCGGGCCAGGGCGGACACCAGGACAGGTGTGCGGGCTCTCGCGGCGCCGTCGTCGATCTTCAGGGCGACAGCGCCGACCTCCGGGATCGCCGCCGCGATCACACCCTCCGCGCCGATCTTGGCGAGCAGACCGGGTACGCCGCGCATCAGCCGCGTGTCCTCCGCCTGGGTGCCGCCGACCAGCTCCGGGTACGCCCGCATCGCGTCCGCCACCGTCCGCTCCTCGGTGCCCGGCTCGGCGCCGACCAGCCGCAGGAACGCCCGCGCCAGCCCGGTCAGCGAGACGGCGAGCACCGGTGCGCCGCAGCCGTCCACCCCGACCGCAGCCGCCCGCTCGCCGGTGAACTCCTCGATGGTGGCGGTCAGGTGCTGCTGGAGCGGATGCTCCGGCCGCCAGTAGCCGTCCAGCGGCCACCCGGCGGCCAGGCAGGTGCGCAGCATGCCCGCGTGCTTGCCGGAGCAGTTCATCAGCACCCGGGCCGGGCCGCCGCCGGCCCGCAGCACCGCCTCCCGGGCGGCCTCGCCGAACGGCAGGTCCGGCGGGTTGTGCAACGCGTCCCCGCTCAGGCCGGCGTCGCGCAGCAGCGCTGTCACCCGCTCGACGTGGAACTCCTCGCCGGCGTGACTGGCCGCGACGAGCGCGACGTCGGCCGGGTCGGTCAGCGGCAACCCCGCCCGGAGCATGCCGATCGCCTGCATCGGCTTGTTCGACGAGCGGGGGAAGATCGGCGAGGTGACGTCACCGGCCCCGGCGACCGGCTCACCGGCGGCGTCGAGCACCACCACTGAACCCCGGTGGACGCCCTCCACGAACCCGGACCGGACCACCTCGGCGAGCGGCACGCCGCCCTCGTACGTTTTTCCCACGTTATGGACGGTACCGAGGGGACGGGCCCGGTCGGCGGCGGGGTGACCTGCGACGTCGACCGAGGCGGTACGGGGCCGCAGCGGGGTGCGCCGCTTACCTGGCGGTAGCCGGGAGGCCGAGCAGCGTACGGGCCTCGGCGGTGGTCAGCGGCGGGCGCTGGGCGAGCTGGGCGAAGCCCACCGCCCGCGCGACGAGCTGCATGTTGGACTCCACCGGGCGCCCCTTGGCGTACGTGACCGTGTCTTCCATGCCGACGCGCAGGTGACCACCGGTCGACAGCGAGGCCAGCATCACCGGGATGGTGCTACGCCCGATGCCGGTGGCCGAGAACGTGGTGCCCTCGGGCAGGTCACGCAGCATCTGCTGGGCTGCCACCAGGGTCGCTGTGGTGCCCGGCATGCCGCCCGGCACGCCCATCACGAAGTCGACGTGCACGTGCCCGCCGTGCGGCAGGCCGTACTTGCCGAGCAGCCGCTGCAACGCGGTGAGGTGGCCCAGGTCGAAGATCTCGTACTCGGGGACGACGCCCCGCTCCTGCATCCGGGTGTGCAGGTCGACGATGAACTCCCACCGGTTGAGGAACACGTCGTCGCCGAAGTTGACGGTGCCCATGGTGCAGGAGGCCATGTCCGGCCCGGCGTCGAGCACCGCCAGCCGGGCGGCCTCCGGGTCGGTCACCGCACCGCCGGAGGAGAGCTGCACGATCAGGTCGGTGCTCTCCCGCAGCGCCGCCACCGTGTCGCGCAGCCGCCCCTGGTCGAGCGTGGGCCGCGCGTCGTCGTCGCGGATGTGGACGTGGATCACGGCGGCGCCGAGCGCCTCGCACTCCTTGGCGGTCAGCAGCAGCTCGTCGAGCGTCACCGGCAGCGCCGGCACCTCCGCCTTCGCCGACTCCGCGCCGGTGGGGGCAACCGTGATCAACGTCCCTGTCGTCATGCCCCGGATCCTAGACCGGTGCCCGACGCCGGGTCGACCGGAGGATTTCCGGTGCGAGCGGCGTTAAGAAGGGACCCTTCCTTTACCGGAGGCGTTAATAGGGGGCCCTTCCTTACACGTCAATGGCGGCGGCGCTCTCACCCACCAGCAGGCGGGCGTCGTCGGGCGTGTTGCGCTTCAACACGGCGAGCGCCACCTGGCCCAGCTCGAAGTGCTGCACGGCGGTGCCCACGAAGCCGACGGTCCGGCCGTCGAGCGTCACCGGCGTACCGGCCACCGGCGGCTGGTCGGTCGCCACGCCGTCCAGGTGCAGCAGGACGAGCCGGCGGGGCGGCTTGCCCAGGTTGTGCACCCGGGCCACCGTCTCCTGACCCCGGTAGCAGCCCTTGTCGAGGTGCACGGCCGGGGCGATCAGGTCCACCTCGGCCGGGATCGTCCGGTGGTCGGTGTCCACGCCGGCCCGGGCCCGCCTGGCGGCCACCCGCATCGCCTCGTACGCCCACAGCCCCGCCACCGGCACCCCGGCGCCGCGCAGCTCGGCGACCACCTCGTCCATGGCGGGCCGGGGCACCAGCAGGTCGACGCCGAGCGCCACCCGCCGGGCCCAGCCGCCGACGGGGAGCGGCTTCACGTCGTACACCACTGAGGGCCGCGCGGGCAGCTCACCGGAACGGAACTTCGGACCCGGCACCGCGACCACGTCGGGTGCGGCCAGCCCGGTGACGCCGAGCGTGTCCAGCGCGCCGGACGCCTCCGGCCCGACCAGCGACAGCAACGCGTGCTCGGCGGTGGCGTCGCGCGGGTCGACCCGGCTGAAGAACCGCATCTTCTCCAGGAATGACAGGAGGCCCTCGGTCATCCCCGGCTCGGTGTCCAGCCAGGTGGTCTCGCCGTCGTCGGCGACCATCGCGTGCTGCTCGACGTGCCCGTGCGGGGAGAGCACCAGCAGTTCGGTGCCCTGCCACGGCGCCAGCGCGGCCAGGTGCTGGCTGGTGAGCGTGTGCAGCCAGCCGATCCGCTCCTCGCCCGGCACGGCGACCACGCCCCGGTGCGAGCGGTCGACCAGCCCCACGCCGGTGGCCAGGAGCCGCTGCTCGCGCATCGGGTCGCCGTAGTGCGCGGCCACCGGGCCGACCCCGGCGGCGCGGTGGGCCGGCTCGGGCTGGTCCCGGGTCTTGTCGTCGATGGCGTCGGTGGTCACCGCGCCGGCGATGTCGATCATGTGTGTTCCCCGTCCTGTGCGCAGCGGCCGCAGACCCCGAAGAGCGCGACGTGCCCGATGTCGACCTGGAACCCGCGCTGGTCGGCCAGCTGGTCGGCGAGCGGGCGGAACATCTCGGGTGAGATCTCGTCGATCGCCCCGCACTCCCGGCACACCAGGTGCACGTGCTGGTGCTCGCCGGCCGCGTGGTAGGTCGGCGAACCGTGCGACAGGTGCGTGTGCGTGACCAGACCGAGCCGCTCCAGCAGCTCCAGGGTGCGGTAGATGGTGGTGATGTTGACGCCGGCCGCCACCTCACGGACCGCCGTGTGCACCTGCTCCGGGGTGGCGTGCCCGAGGTCGAGGACGGCCTGGAGCACCAGCTGCCGCTGCGCCGTCAGCCGCAGCCCGCGCGCGCGGAGCATTTCCGCCAGGGAGGATTCGGACACCCTTCGATCATAGTTCGGCCGCCGCGCCGGTCCATCCGCCGCCGGGGTACGCCACTACGCTGCGGCCGTGGAGGCGACGCGGGTGGCGGTGCTCGGCCGGGGGCTCGTACCGGCGGGTGAGCCGGTGCTGCGCGGCGACGACCGGGGCGTGCTGCACGGCGACGGCCTGTTCGAGACGCTGCACCTGCGCGACGGGCGGCCCTGGCTGCTGGAGCCGCACCTGGCCCGGCTGCGGGCCGGCGCCGCGGCGATCGACCTGCCGCTGCCCCCGGACGCCGCGCTTGTCGAGCTGCTGGACGCGGTGTGCGCCGGCTGGCCCGCGCGGACCGAGGGCGCGCTGCGGCTGGTCTGCACCCGGGGGCCGGAGGGCGGCGGGCCGCCGACGGTGTACGCCACGCTCGGCGAGGTGCCCGCGTCGGCCCGGGCCGCCCGGCGCGACGGGGTGACGGTGGCCACGCTGCCGCTCGGGGTGGCCGCCCGGTCCCGCCCGGAGCTGGGGTGGCTGCCCAGCGGCGTGAAGTCCACCTCGTACGCGCTGAGCACCGCCGCCCGGCGGTGGGCGCGGCGGACCGGCGTGGACGACGTGCTCTGGGTCTCGTCCGACGGCTACGTGCTGGAGGGGCCCACCGCCAACGTGGTGTGGTGCAGCGGAGGCCGTCTCCTCACGGTGCCGGCGGCGCAGACCGGGATCCTGCCCGGCGTGACCGCCCACCACCTGCTGGAACGCGCGGCCGAACTGGGCCTGGCGGCCGGCGAGCACCTGCCCACGGTGCCCGACCTGCACGAGGCCGAGGCGATCTGGCTGACCAGCTCCCTACGCGGCCCGGTCGAGGTGACCAGCCTGGACGGCGATCCCCGCCCCAGGCACCACCTGACCCACCGCGTCCAGGCCCTCCTGCGCTTCACCCCACCCCGTTGACCATGAAGTTGGCGGCGTCGGCTGCCCGATTCGTCGCCGCCAACTTCATGATCGCCGGGATCGACGGCGGGGCGGGGTCAGCCGGCCACCCGGGTGAGACGGGCGGAGAGGTGCGGGCTCAGCGGCTGACCCACGGCGGCCATCTCCTGGGCGTACAGCAGGGCGCCCTCCACGATGCCGAACAGGCGGGCACCGGCGGTGACCTCCTTCGCCGTGGCGGTACGCACGACCGCATCAGTGGAGAACTCGATCTGGGTGCCCTTGCGCTTGCCGATGTGCAGCTCCATCACGCCGGTCGGCACGGTCATCAACGCCTCCAGCTCGTCGGTGACCCGCTCACCGTCGAGCACCGGACGCCACCAGCCCACCTCGCGGCCGGCGGGGCGGACCGGGCGGCTCTGCTCGTCCAGGAGCCAGGCCCGCGACTCGTAGAACAGGAACGGCCGGCCGTCGTGGCTGATCCGGATCTCCTGCGCGTAGTCGAAGTCCTCGATCGTCGGGAACCCGCCCCGGCCCCGGCCCCGCCACACCCCGACGTACGGCAGCAGCCCGTCCAGGCTCGGGTGCAGCTTCGGGCCGACGCGCAGGTCGTGGCTCTCCTCGTACGGGTACGGGTCGACCGGCGGCGCGTTCAACCAGGGCGGCTGAAGCGGATTCTCACTCACAGATTCACCACTTACCTCTAGCGATTCGCACTGCGACATAGACCAGGCCACCGGCGAGCGCGCCCAGGCCGGCGACCAGCAGGCTGACGAACCCGATCTCGGTAACCATCCCGGCCATCCTATGCTGGCGGCATGGCGCGCACTCTCGTCGTAAAGGCCACCGCCGGCGCGGACTCCCCGGAACGCTGCGCCCAGGCGTTCACAGTCGCCTCCACCGCGGCCGCGGCCGGGGTGGACGTGTCGCTCTGGCTCACCGGTGAGTCCACCTGGTTCGCGCTCCCCGGGCGGGCGGAGACGTTCGAGCTGCCGCACTCCGCGCCGCTCGGCGAGCTGCTGCACGTCGTCCTGGCCACCGGCCGGCTGACCGCCTGCACCCAGTGCGCGGCCCGGCGGGACATCGGACCGGGCGACGTCATCCCCGGCGTACGCATCGCCGGAGCAGCGGTATTCGTCGAGGAGGCGATGGCAGAGGGCGCGCAGGCGCTCGTCTACTGAGCCACCAACCAGCTTGTCCACTCTGCCCGGTGGGCCGATCCTGGCCCGACATGTCCGGATTGCGCCTACCATGCGCATGTGAGTGAGGCGATCAAACGGTTCTTCGCGTCGCTGCCGGCGCGCGCCGCGGTGGTGCTCAACAGCCCGATCGGCGGCACGCTCCAGATCGATCTGGCTGACGGCAACCGCACCGAGCACTGGTACGTGACGCTGAGTCCCGGATCAGCGAAGGTCAGCCGGGAGGAGCAACGGCCGGCCGACGGCGTGCTGACCCTCTCCACCGAGCTGTTCGAGAAGCTGGTCACCGGCCGGGAAGCAGGCATGGCAGCGGTGCTGCGCAACGAGGCCACGTTCAGCGGGCACGTCGTGCTCTTCCTCGCGTTCCGCTGCTTCCTGCCGGCCCGGCCCGACGCACGGGATCCGCGGGACACCGCCCGCGAACACGTCCGGCGGCCGGTGTGAAGGACCGGGTCAGCATCCTCGACGGCAACACGTTCCTGGTCAGCGACGATCGCGGCAACATCGAGCCGTCGTACGACTTCCCCACCGGGCTCTTCTCCTTCGACACCCGGTTCCTCTCCACCTGGTTCCTCACCCTCGACGGGCAACGCCTGCACGCGCTCTCGATCGACGACTCGCTGTCGTACAAGACGCGGTTCTTCCTGGTCCCCGGCGAGCCGACGCACTATCTGGACGCGGACGTCTCGCTGATCCGCGCTCGCGCGATCGGCGGCGGCCTCGACGAGCAACTGACCCTGCTCAACCACTCCGAGCAGGAGAAGGAGTTCCGGCTCCGGCTGGAGATCGGCTCCGACTTCGCCGACCTCTTCGAGATCAAGCACAAGCGGGACAAGAAGGGACGCACCACACCCACCGTGGAGCGCAACGCGCTGCGGCTGACCTACCGCAGGCAGGCGTTCCACCGCGAGACGCTGGTGACGAGCAGCGCGCCGGCCGAGGTCGACGCTGACGGGATGACGTTCCGGATCCGGGTCGGCCCGCACAGCGAGTGGACCACCACGCTGCACATCGAGACGGTCATCTACGGTGCCCGGGGCGAGGACATCCGGGCCGCCCTTCCCCTCGGCCGCCGGCGCACGGCCGACGACATCGACGCGGAACAGAGCGACCTGATCAGCCGCGCGCCCAAGCTGGGCTGCGACTGCGAGCCGCTGGCCGGTGCGTACCGGCGCAGCCTCAACGACCTGGCCGCCCTCCGGTACGAGTCGATCACGCTCGGCGTCCGGCTGCTCGCCGCCGGCCTGCCCTGGTTCATGACGCTGTTCGGCCGGGACAGCATCTTCACCTCGTTACAGGTGCTGCCGTTCCTGCCGGAACTGGTCAAGCCCACGATCGTCATGCTCGCCGGCCTCCAGGGCAGCCGGATCGACGACTTCCGGGACGAGGAGCCCGGCAAGATCCTGCACGAGCTGCGCTACGGCGAGACCGCCGGCTTCGAGGAGCAGCCGCACTCGCCGTACTACGGCGCCGCCGACACCACGGCGCTGTTCGTGATCCTGCTCGACGAGTACGAGCGGTGGACCGGTGACGCCGCGCTGGTGCGCCAGCTGGAACACGAGACGCGGGCGGCGCTGACCTGGCTGGACACGTACGGCGACCTTCTCGGCACCGGCTACGTCTGGTACATGTCCCGCAACCCGGAGACCGGCCTGCCGAACCAGTGCTGGAAGGACTCGCCGGACGCCATCTCCTACGCCGACGGGCGGATGCCCGAATTCCCCCGGGCGACGTGCGAACTTCAGGGGTACGCGTACGACGCGAAGCTGCGCGGTGCCCGCATGGCCCGCACCCACTGGAACGACCCGGCGTACGCCGACCGGCTGGAACGCGAGGCGTCGGCGCTGAAGGAACGGTTCAACAACGACTTCTGGATCCCGGACCGTGAGTACTACGCGCTGGCGCTCGACCCGTGGGGCCGTCGGGTGGACGCGCTCACCTCCAACATCGGCCACCTGCTGTGGAGCGGCATCGTCGACGAATCCCGGGCCCCGGCCGTCGCCGCCCACCTGCTCGGCCCGCGCCTGTTCTCCGGGTGGGGCGTGCGTACGCTCGCCGACGGGCAGGGCCGGTACAACCCGGTCGGCTACCACGTCGGCACGGTGTGGCCGTTCGACAACTCGATCATCGCCTGGGGCCTGTGGCGGTACGGCTTCCGGCAGGAGGCCGGACGGATCTGCGACGCCCTGCTCAGCGCGTCGCAGTACTTCGACGGGCGGCTGCCCGAGGTGTTCGCCGGCTACGCGCGCGACCTGACCGAGTACCCGGTGGAGTACCCCACCGCGTGCAGCCCGCAGGCGTGGTCCGCCGGCACGCCCCTGCTGCTGCTACGGGTGATCCTGGGCCTGGAACCGCAGGGCGAGCACCTGATCATCGACCCGGCCGTACCGGCGGGGATGGGCCGGGTGGAACTGCTCGACATCCCGGGACGCTGGGGCCGGGTGGACGCGCTCGGCCGCAGCCGGGAGCCACACGAGGAACCCGCGCCGCCGCCGCTCACGCTGCCCGACCAGTGACGTCAGGCCGGGCAGGACGTGGTCACCGCCACCCGGACCCGCTCGCCGGCCCGCTGCGCCAGCACCGCCGGGTCGCCCGGGCGCGCGTACCTGTCGGCCGAGTCCACGACCGGCGCGGCGCCGCCGCCGAACGCGACGGCCAGCGGCTGATCGGCCGGTGCGGCCGCCTCGGACCGGACCGTGCGGGCGGTCCCGCCGCCCGGGCAGGGCGCGGCCAGCACCTGGACCGGGCCGGTCGCGCCGCCCCACCGGCCCAGCGCCGCGGCCAGCACTGCCGACTCGGCGGCGGCGTCGGCGGACGGGGCCCGGTAACCGGAACCCACCGGGCGGCAGCCCGTGTCGGCGGTGAGCAGTAGCCGGCCCGGTCCACCGGCCCGGCCCTCGACGGTGACGAACTCGCCCGCGTCGGCGCGCAGCAGCGGCTCGCCGTCGAGCGTCGACACCCCGGCCCGCCACGGCGCCGGCAGCCGGTCGGCGATGCCGCGCAGCACCGCGCGCACGTCGTCGCCGCCGATCGCCACCTCGACGCCGCGCTCCAGCGTCGCGCCGTCGTCCATCGGCGTGATCCGGCAGCCGCGTTCCAGCCGGTCCGGCAGGAGCGCCGGTACGCCCGCACCGCCCACCGCGGCGGTCAGCTCGCCGATCGCCCGGTCCACCACCGGGCCGGCCTGCTCCAGCGACCGCTGCTCCTTGACCGTCGGCGGGTCGGTGCGCACCGACCACCAGGTCAGGCCGGCCAGCAGCACTGCCCACGCCACGGTGGCGACCACCGGCCAGCGCGGCCGGCGGCGGGCACCCGGTCCGGGGCCGGGCGGGTTGGGCGGGGCGTAGCCCGTCTCGACGGCAGTCACCCGGCAATGGTGTCACGTACCGGCGAGCTGCCCGGCCGCGCCTCGGCACCCTGGAACGGCTCGTGGCCCGCCACCCGGTCGGGTGGCGGGCCACGATCAGAGCGTGGGTCAGGCGGCGACCGAGACGGTCACCTCGTTGATCCCGCGGGTCGCCGACACGGCGGTGTCGCCGTTGCCGTGGCGGGACAGCGCGCGCAGGGTCCAGGAACCCGGCGCGGCGAAGAACCGGAACTGCCCGGCCGCCGACGTCACCACCTCGGCGGTGAACTCACCCGTCGAGTCGAGCAGACGCACGTACGCGCCCGGCACTACCTCACCGGACTCGGCCAGCACGCGGCCGGTGATGACGGTCTCCTTCTCCAGGTCCAGGCTGGCCGGGAGCGGAGCGGACTGGTCCGGCGCGGCGCAGCCGGCGGCAGCCGTCGAGGCTGCGGAGGCGGCGGTCATCAGGCCTCCCCCGGCTCGTCGCCGAGCGCCACCGGCACGCCGACGAGCGAGCCGTACTCGGTCCAGGAGCCGTCGTAGTTCTTCACGTTGCGGTGCCCGAGCAGCTCCTGGAGCACGAACCAGCTGTGCGAGGAGCGCTCGCCGATCCGGCAGTACGCGATCGTCTCCTTGCCGTCGTCCAGCCCGGCGTCGGCGTAGATCTTGCGCAGCTCGTCGTCGGACTTGAACGTGCCGTCCTCGTTCGCCGCCCTGGACCACGGGACGCTGATCGCGGTCGGGATGTGGCCGGCCCGCTGCGCCTGCTCCTGCGGCAGGTGGGCGGGGGCGAGCAGGCGGCCCGCGAACTCGTCGGGGCTGCGCACGTCGACCAGGTTCTTGGTGCCGATCGCGTCGACCACCTCGTCGCGGAACGCGCGGATCGAGGTGTCCGGCTCCTGCGCGACGTACTGCGTCTTCGGCCGCTCCACCGCGTCGGTGACGAGCGGACGGGCGTCCAGCTCCCACTTCTTGCGACCGCCGTCGAGCAGCTTCACGTCGCGGTGGCCGTAGAGCTTGAAGTACCAGTACGCGTACGCGGCGAACCAGTTGTTGTTGCCGCCGTACAGGATCACGGTGTCGTCGTTGGCGATGCCCCGGTCGGACAGCAGCGCCTCGAACTGGGTCTTGTTGACGAAGTCCCGGCGGACCTGGTCCTGCAGGTCGGTACGCCAGTCGAGCTTGACGGCGCCGGCGATGTGCCCGGTGTCGTAGGCCGAGGTGTCCTCGTCGACCTCGACGAAGACGACGCCCGGGGCGCCGAGGTTCTTCTCGGCCCACTCGGCCGAGACGAGTGCGGTGTCGCGACTCATCAGATCACTCCCTGGTGAGGATGGTTTGGTGAGCCTGCGCGTGGGGATCGATCTCGGTGATTGTCGCACCACACGCGGACCCTGAGCTAGGAACGGATCACGGGTACGTGCGACGGCGCCGCTGCCGGGCGTTGAGGGGAGGTTCGTGGACCCTTGGGGCCGCCGTTCAGGCGGCCGGAGACAGCCCCGCCGTCAGATGACGGGGCGACACAGGCAGGTGGCCACGCGGCACAGGTCGACCGCGCGCCGTTTGGTGAGGAGGGTCCCCATGGGCAGGGAGATTACCAGCCCACGCCACGGACGCCACCAGGCCGACCAGCATCCGGGACGGCAGGCCCGGTCACCGGACCGGGCGCGTGCGGCTCGTCAGCCGGCGGAGTTGATGGCAGGCCGGCTTGTCAGCCGGCGGAGTTGATGGCAGGCCGGCTTATCAGCCGGCGGAGTTGATGGGCACGTTCGCCGCGTCCGCCGTAACCACCAGGCCCTCCGGCTTCGGCTCCACCTTGCGCAGGTTGAGCTGGAACGGCAGCTCCGGCAGCGGCACGTCGATCGAGATGCCCTGCGCGTACCGGGTCAGCGCGGCCCGGGCCAGCGGCAGGTTCGGCAGGCCATCGGCGGTGAGGTCGTTGAACCGCAGCGCCACCTTGTTGCCGGTCACCGTGACGTCGGCGGTGCCGTTGACGGTGAGCTTGATGCCCAGGACGTCGACCGGGGCGGTCACGGCGAGCTTGCCGTTGCGCTCGCCCAGCGTCAGCCCGGGCCGGTCCAGCAGCTTGGCCAGGCTCTCGTAGGTGACGGTGCCCCGCCCGTCCACGCTCTCGGCCACCACGTCGCCCCGGCCGGAGCGCAGCGTGTCCAGCGACGCGGTCACGTTGCGCGCGTCCACGTCCAGCTTCGGCACCTCCACCGCGTCACCCTGCACGTTCCCGCGCACGTCGGTGAGCTGGATCGAGATGCGTTCGTACCGGCCGTCGAGCACCTGGGTGAGGAACGGGAAACCGGCCACCTCGACCTGCGGCGCGGAGGACTGCGCGTCCTGCTTGGCGACCTCCTGCCGGACCTGGTCGGCGATGGCACGCTCGGCCACCCCGGCGGCGACCCGGTCGGCTACGACGAGCAGCCCGGCCAGCACCAGCAGCAGGACGAGGAAGCCGATCAGCACCTTCCGGCCCCGTCGCCGGGGTCGGCCCTCCGCCGGGTACGCCTCTGCCACGCCGCCTCCAGTCCTCGCCGCCGTCACCGCGCCTCGCGGCGCAACCGTACTTACCCGAGGCGAATCCTCCCCAACCGCGTCAGAGGAACAGCACGCACATGGCGTACGCGGCGGGCGCGGCCAGCGCGAACCCGCCCAGCGGCCCCTGCATGTGCCGGGCCACCCACATCGTCGGCGGCTCGCCGGCCATCAGCCGGCCCGCCTCGGCGTACCCCACGGCGAGGTCGGCCAGGACGGCGGTGGCCGCGCTGACCACCCCGACCAGGGCGGCGCTGGTCGGGGTGAAGCCGACCAGGTAGCTGCCGAGCACGGCGCTGGTGAGGGTGCCGATCATGGCGCCGGCGACCACACCGGCCGCGCCGCGCGGCACCTGCGGGGCGAGCCGGGGCCACGGCGCGACCGCGTCGGTGAGCCGGGCGACGAGCAGCGCCACCCCGGCGGCGGTGAGGCAGACGGTGATCGCCTGGGTGCCCTTGGGGATCCGGCTGAGCACGATGAGCGTGGCGAAGGCGACCACGCCCACCACGATGAACAGCGTGCCGCCGAGCGAGTCGGTCACCCGGACCCGGTCCACCCGCCGCACGAGCTGCCCCAGCACGCCGAGCAGGAAGCCGGCGGCCGCGGCGTAGCCGAGCGGGGCGAGGCCGGCGATGTCCGACCGCACGGCGGCGACGTCGGCGATCACGGCCGTGCCGGCGCTGACGAGCGCGACGACGAGCAGCGCGGGCGGTCGCATGGCCATCGTCCAGGCCAGCACGAACAGCAACTGGACGCCGAAGATGATCGCCGCGAACGGCAGCCGGTGCCCCGGGCCCGCGGTCTGCGCGCCGAGCACCAGGCCGACGCCGAGCAGCGCGGCGAAGCCCGCCACGGTGAGCGCCAGGGGCCGGCGGACGGGGACCGGCGGCACCTCCTCCTCGGGCTCCTCGTCGGACTCGTCGTCGGGACGCCGGCCGGGGCCGCCCTTACGCAGCCGGCGCGGGCCCTTGCGCTCCCGCCGGTCACCGTCCTCGTCGGCGGGGCCGGTACGCGGGGCGGGCGGGTAGCCACGGGCGGGGCCGGGCGGCCCGGCGGACGGGTCGCCGGCCCACGGTTCACGACCGGTGTCGCGCGAGGTGGAGGGAAACACGCCCCGATCGTGCCAGACCCGGGCGGCTCGGCGGAGGTCCCGGTTTCGGCGACGTTAAAACCTGCGGCGCGATCAAGGGCAGAAAGGGCAAACGGTAAATCGCGCGAAGGTGACGGCTGGCCCATCGGTTACGCTCAGGCCGTTACCCCGCCCGTCGACGACGCCGGGACCCACGCAAGTTCACAGTGCCGCCCCCACCCGGGCGTGTCGCTGGTCGCGCGCGGCCGAAAGGCCGCCGGGACGGAGGTGATCGTGGAGCTCCTGCTGCTCGTGACCGCACGGGCCGGTGAGCCGTCGGCGGTGTTGCCGGCACTCGACCTGCTACCGCACTCGGTTCGCACCGCACCCCGCGACGTCCGCACGCTGGTCTCCGGCCCGACGCCGGACGCCGTTCTGGTGGACGCCCGCTCCGAGCTGAGCGAGGCGCGGGCCACCTGCCGGATGTTGCACGCCACCGGGCTCGGCGTACCCCTGGTCGCGGTCGTCACCGAGGCGGGGCTGATCGCGCTGAACGCGGACTGGGGCGTCGACGACGTGATCCTGGCCGGCGCCGGGCCGGCCGAGGTGGAGGCCCGGCTGCGGCTGGCGGTCGGCCGCCTCAGTAACGCCACCGCCGGTGCCGGCGGCTCGATCCGGGCCGGCGAGCTGAACATCGACCCGGACACGTACGCCGCCAAGCTGAAGGGCCGGCCGCTCGACCTCACCTACAAGGAGTTCGAGCTGTTGAAGTTCCTGGCCCAGCACCCCGGGCGGGTGTTCACCCGGGACCAGTTGCTGCGCGAGGTCTGGGGCTACGACTACTTCGGCGGCACCCGCACTGTGGACGTGCACGTGCGGCGGCTGCGCGCCAAGCTCGGCTCGGAGTACGAGTCGATGATCGGCACCGTCCGCCAGGTGGGCTACAAGTTCGTCGTCCCGCCGTCGCGCTCGCTGCCGGAGTCGGAGCCCGCCCCGCTGCCGGTCTGACCGCCCACGCCCCACCCCGCTAGAGGGCACTTTTCTCGTATGCCCTTTTTGCCCGACAAGTCAGCCATATCCTGGCTGCCGGAATTGTCGGGCTAGGGGGGCGGCGGTGCGTGCGGTGAACACGGGGGCGACGAACGGCCGGTGCCGTTGATGCGGGGCTCAAGGCTGCGCGCCGCCGGGCTCGTGACCGTCGTGCTGGCGGGCCTGCTCGGCTCGGCGTTCGTGCTGGGTCGCAGCCTGGTGCCGGAGCCGCGCCGGTCCGACGCCGGGGTGGCCACCACGCTCAACGGCCCGCGTTACGGCGACCAACCACCCAGCACCGACCTCCCGAGCGGCACGGCAAGCGCCCGGCCGAGCCCCGACGCCGCGCCGGACACCGCCCCGGTCGAGCCCGGCGGCGACGGCCCGTACGGCGCCTTGATCGCCACCGGCTCGTCCCGCGTCGCGCTGACCTTCGACGACGGCCCCGACCCCCGCTGGACCCCGCAGGTGCTCTCGCTGCTGGCCCGGTACGGCGTGAAGGCGACATTCTGCGTCGTGGGCGAGAACGCCGAGGCCTACCCGGACCTGGTCCGGTCGATCGCGGCCGACGGACACACGCTGTGCAACCACTCCTGGAGCCACGACGTCAACCTGGGCAAGCGATCCCCGGCGACGATCCGGGCCGACCTGCTGCGGACCAGGGACGCGATAGTGGCCGCCGCGCCGGACGCGCGGATCGCGTACTACCGCCAGCCCGGCGGGGCCTGGACACCGTCTGTCATGTCGGCCTGCGCCGACCTGGGTCTCACCCCGCTGCACTGGAGCGTGGACCCGTCGGACTGGAGGGCGCCGGGCGCCACCACCATCGAGGCGAGTGTCCGCGCGCAGATGGGTCCCGGCGCGATAGTGCTCATGCACGACGCGGGCGGGGACCGGTCCGGCACCGTCAGCGCGCTGCAGGAACTCCTCCCCGAACTGCTGGCCCGGTTCGAGTTGGAGCCGCTGCCCGCCGGCAGGCCGTGACGAGCGCCACCGACCGCCGTCGTCGTCCACCGCGAACCACGGCCCGCCGCCCGCTACCGTGACTCAGATGAGCAGCACCGAGCCGACGAGTGGTCCCGCGGCCGACCGGATCGCCTGGGGGGACCGGCTGACGCCGGACGGGATCGCCTGGGGGGACCGGCTGACGCCGGACGGGATCGCCCGGACGGACCGGCTGACGCCGGACGAGGTCGCCGAGGTGCTGGCGCTGGCCCGCGCCGCCGGTGACGCCGACGGCGCCGACCCCCTCGACGAGCACGTGCTGCTGCGGATGCGCGATCCCGAGGCGCCGGCCGTGCACCTCACCGCCCGGACCTCCGACGGCACCCTCACCGGGTACGCGCACCTCGACACCACCGCACCGGCCGACGGCGTGGGCGTGGAGATGGTGGTGCACCCCGCGTACCGGCGGCGGGGCGCCGGGCGGGCGCTGGCCCGGGGCGTGGTGGACGCCGCGTCCGGGCCGCTGCGCGCCTGGGCGCACGGCGACCACCCTTCGGCCGCCGCGCTCGCCGTCGACCTGGGCTTCTCCCGGGCGCGGGTGCTCTGGCAGATGCGCCGCCCGCTCACCGCCGAGTTGCCGGCGCCGGTCGTGCCGGACGGCGTGACGCTGCGCGCGTTCCGCCCGGGCGAGGACGACGAGGCCTGGCTGGCGGTGAACAACGCCGCCTTCGCCCAGCACCCCGAGCAGGGCAAGTGGACGCTCGACGACCTGCGCGTCCGGATCGCCGAGCCGTGGTTCGACAGTGCCGGTTTCCTGCTCGCCGTCGACTCCGGCACCGGGCGGCTGCTCGGCTTCCACTGGACCAAGGTGCACGAGCAGCAGGGCTCGGCCCGCATCGGCGAGGTGTACGTGCTCGGCGTGGACCCGTCCGCGCACCGGGGCGGGCTCGGCCGGGTGCTGACCGCCGCCGGCCTGACGCACCTGCGCGACGAGCGCGGGCTCGACCGCGTGATGCTCTACGTGGACGAGAGCAACACCGCAGCTGTCGCGCTCTACGAGCGGCTGGGCTTCGCGCGCTGGTCCGCGCACGTCAACTACCAGCTGGGCTGAGCCTTCGCCCGCCCGGGAAATTCGCCATAAAGGCGCTGCCGGGTCGCTAGTTCACGAAATGGACAACCCCTCCTCAGCGTACGGCCACCTCGCCGGCCGAACGTGTTCACCGTGCGTTCACTTGCGTCCGGCGAACCGTCCACCTGGCCCTCCTACCTTTCGTGTCAGCCGGTCAGCGCCGGCGCCCGGCACTCCGGGCGACCTGACCAAAGACGTGAAGGGAAACCCCTGAAGTGAAGCTCCAGCGGCACGGCGCCATCGCCTGTCTCGCTCTTACCGCGGTTCTCGGTCTCAGCGCCTGCGGCTCGGACAACAACGAGCCGGCCAGCGCCTCCGGTTCCACCGCCGCGGTGGACTGCGCGACGGGCACGCTGAACGCGCAGGGCTCCTCCGCCCAGAAGAACGCCATGGCCGAGTGGATCAAGGCGTACCAGCAGAAGTGCTCGGGCACCACGATCAACTACGAGCCCAGCGGCTCGGGCGCCGGCATCCAGGCCTTCATCGCCGGCACCGCCGACTTCGCCGGCTCGGACTCCCCCCTCAAGCCGGAGGAGCAGCCGCAGGCCGACGCCAAGTGCACCGGCGGCCAGGCGCTCAACCTGCCGATGGTGATCGGCCCGGTCGCCGTCGTCTACAACGTCAGCGGCGCGGACAACCTCCAGTTCAGCCCGGCCACCCTGGCGAAGATCTTCGCCGGCAAGGCGACCAAGTGGGACGACCCGGCGATCAAGGCCGACAACCCGGACGCCAAGCTGCCGTCGACCGCGATCCAGGCGGTGCACCGCTCCGACGAGTCGGGCACCACCGACAACTTCACCAAGTACCTCTCCAAGACCGCCGAGGCGGACTGGACGCTCGGCAACTCCAAGGCGTGGAAGGCCCCGGGCGGCGTCGGCGCGGCCAAGTCCGACGGTGTGGCCAGCAAGGTCAAGAGCACCGACGGCACCATCAGCTACGTCGAGTGGTCGTACGCCGAGAACTCCGACCTGAAGATGGCCAAGATCAAGAACGGTAACGGCGAGTTCGTCGAGCTGACCGGCGACTCGGCCGGCAAGACCATCGCCGGCGCCAAGTTCGAGGGTCAGGGCAACGACCTCAAGATGTCGATCGACTACAACACCAAGGAGGCCGGGGCGTACCCGATCGTCCTGGCGACCTACGAGATCGTCTGCAGCAAGGGGCTCGCCGCCGACAAGCTGCCGCTGGTCAAGGGCCTGCTCGGCCACGCCGCCAGCGCCGAGGGGCAGAAGGAGCTCGTCGAGCTGGGCTACGCGCCGCTGCCCGAGACCGTCCGCACCAAGGTCGAGGCCGCGGTCACGAGCCTCTCCTGACGCTCTGACCGACACCTCCTCAACACGAAGCGAGCGAGCAGATGGGTGACACCCCTCACCGCTCGGCCGACGCCGGCACCGGCGGGAACCCCGTGGCCACGAGCCACGAGCGACCCGCCGGTGCCTCGGCGCGTCTGGCCGAGCGCCCCGGTAACCCGGGCCGCCCCGACGGCGGCCTCGGCGGCGGCGGTGCCCTCCCCCGGGCCCGCGCCTTCGGCGCGGAACGGGCGTTCCGCGGCCTGACCCTGGCCGCCGGCACCACGGTCCTGGTGGTCATCGCGGCCATCGCGATCTTCCTCGTCGCCCGGGCCGTCCCGGCGCTGCGGGCCAACACCGAGTCGTTCTGGACATTCGAGGGCTGGTTCCCGAACGACAACCCGCCGCAGTTCGGCATCGGCGCGCTCGCCTTCGGCACCGTCCTGAGCTCGCTGCTGGCGCTGCTCATGGCGGTGCCGGTCGCGCTGGGCATCGCCCTGTACCTGTCGCACTACGCGCCCCGGCGGCTCGGCAACGCCCTGGGCTTCCTGATCGACCTGCTGGCCGCTGTGCCCAGTGTGGTCTTCGGCCTCTGGGGACGGGACTACTTCGCCCAGCCGGTCGCCGACCTGTCCGCGTGGCTGAACAGGTACTTCGGCTGGATCCCCATCTTCGGCGACGGCCCGTACGGCAACTCGATCCTGCTCGGCTCCGTGGTGCTCGCCATCATGGTGCTGCCGATCATCACCTCGCTGTCCCGCGAGGTGTTCCGGCAGACCCCGACCGCGAACGAGGAGGCCGCGCTCGCGCTCGGCGCCACCCGCTGGGAGATGATCCGCACCGCCGTCCTGCCGTACGGCCGGCCCGGCGTCATCGCCGCGGTGATGCTCGGCCTGGGCCGGGCTCTCGGCGAGACCATCGCGCTGGCGCTCACGCTCGGCTCCACGTACGCCATCTCGTTCAACATCCTTCAGAGCGGCGGGAACTCGATCGCCGCCAACATCGCCAACCGGTTCGCCGAGGCGAACGACACCGGCCGCGGCGCGCTCATCGCCTCCGGCCTGGTGCTGTTCGCGATCACGCTGATCGTCAACATCACCGCTCGGGCGATCATCTACCGGCGGCGCGAGTTCACGGAGTCGGCCGCATGACAACCACCCTCACCCCCCGCCGCCCGCGCCCGCCGGCCCAGCCGGCCACGCTGCGGGCGAGACGGCTTCCCGCGTACGCCGCTCCGGCCATCGCCGTCGCGGCGCTGCTGCTCGCGGCGGGCATCGTGTACGGCGCCGGCATCGGCGGCCCGGTCCTGGTCGTGGTGGTCGGCGCGCTGCTCTACCTGGCCGGTCTCTTCGCCGCGGCCAACGCGGTGGAGGGCCGCCGGTCGGCCCGCAACCGGACCTGGAGCGCGTTGATCCACTCCGCGTTCGTGCTGGCGGTGCTGCCGCTGGCGTCGGTGGTCTGGACGCTCGTCAGCAAGGGCTCCGAACGGCTGGACGCCGACTTCTTCGGCACCTCGATGAACAACATCGGGTCGCGGGACGCCAACGGCGGCGCGTACCACGCGATCGTCGGCACATTGCAGCAGGTGGGCATCGCCACACTGATCACGGTGCCGCTCGGCGTGCTCTGCGCGATCTACATCGTCGAGTACGGCCGGGGCCGGTTCGCGTTCACCATCCGCTTCTTCGTGGACGTGATGACCGGCATCCCGTCGATCGTCACCGGCCTGTTCGTGCTGGCCTTCTGGGTGTTGATCGTCTCGCCGTGGTTCAACGACGGGCGGCCGGGCTTCTCCGGCTTCGCCGCCGCGCTGGCGCTCAGCGTGCTGATGCTGCCCACTGTGGTCCGCTCCACCGAGGAGATGCTCCGCCTGGTGCCCGCGCCGCTGCGCGAGGGCGCGTACGCGCTGGGCGTACCGAAGTGGAAGACGATCCTGCGCGTCGTGCTGCCGACCGCGCTGCCCGGCATCGTCACCGGCATCATGCTCGCCATCGCGCGGGCCGCCGGTGAGACCGCGCCGGTGCTGCTCGTCGCCGGTGGCGGCGCGGCGATCAACTTCAACCCGTTCGAGAACAACCAGTCGTCGCTGGCCCTCTTCGTCTACCAGCAGGCCGGCGAGGCGTCGAGGTACTCGCCGGCACGGGCGTGGACCGCGGCGCTGACCCTGGTCGCCCTCGTCCTCGTCCTCACCGTGGCGGCGAAGCTGCTGTCCCGCCGCAACCGGCTCGGCCGATGAACCCCGGAGGTACCGCCACCATGGCCAAGCGCATCGAAGCCACGAACGTGACCGCCTACTACGGCGGGTTCAAGGCGATCGAGAACATCAACCTGACCGTCGAGCCGAAGACCGTCACCGCTCTGATCGGGCCGTCCGGCTGCGGCAAGTCAACCTTCCTGCGGTCGATCAACCGGATGCACGAGGTGCTGCCCGGCGCCCGGGTCGAGGGCAGCCTCACCATCGACGACCAGGACATCTACGACCGGGACGTGGACGTCACGGCGGTCCGCCGGATGATCGGCATGGTCTTCCAGCGGCCGAACCCGTTCCCCACCATGAGCATCTTCGAGAACGTGGTGGCCGGGCTGCGCCTCAACGGCGTGCGGCGCAAGTCGATCCTGGAGGAGGCGGCCGAGAAGGCGCTCCGCTCGGCGAACCTGTGGGACGAGGTCAAGGACCGCCTCGCCAAGCCCGGCGCGGGACTGTCCGGCGGCCAGCAGCAGCGGCTCTGCATCGCCCGCACCATCGCCGTCGAGCCGCAGGTGGTGCTGATGGACGAGCCCTGCTCGGCGCTGGACCCGATCTCCACGCTGGCCATCGAGGACCTGATGTTCCAGCTCAAGGACAAGTTCACCATCATCATCGTCACGCACAACATGCAGCAGGCCGCCCGGGTGTCCGACCGGACCGCCTTCTTCTCGATCGAGAAGACCGGCGACCCGGGCCGCCTCATCGAGTACGACAACACCCAGAAGATCTTCAGCAACCCGGCCCAGAAGAAGACCGAGGACTACATCACCGGCCGCTTCGGCTGAGGGGTGAGGGTCAGCTCAGGCGGAAGCGGGGCTCGGCACCGTCCAGGCCGTCGATGTGGGGCAGGATCGGCGTACCCGGGTCTCGCTCTGCCGCCGCGCGGGCCACGCCAGCGAGGTCGCCCGCGGCGGCGACCTCGGCGAGCGTGACCATGGTGGGCGGCAGCATGGTCAGCTCGCCGGCCTGCGCGCGGGCCAGCGCGTCCGCCGGGCGCAGCCACAGCGTGTGGTCGGCCTCGCCGGAGACGTCCCGGGTCCGCTGCCCGTCGGGCAGAAGGGCGACGAAGAAGTACGTGTCGAAGCGGCGCGGCTCGAACTCCGGGGTGATCCACCTGCTCCACGGCAGCAGCAGGTCGGACCGGAGCGTGAGGCCCCGCCCGGCCAGCAGGTCGGCGAAGCCGACCCGCCGTCCCTCCAGATCCTGCCGGGCCGTCTCCCAGTCGTCGCCGCTCACGTCGCCGACCACGGTGTCCGGGTCCGGCCCGGCGAGCAGCACGCCCGCCTCCTCGAAGACCTCGCGCGCGGCGGCGCACACCACCGCCTGCGCGGCGGACGGGTCGAGCCCGAGCCGCTCCCCCCACGCCGCCGGATCCGGGCCGGCCCAGCCCAGGTGCGCCTCCGAGTCGGAGCGGTCCACCCCGCCGCCGGGGAAGGCGTACATGCCGCCGAACGTCATCGCCGCCACCCGGCGGATCATGTAGACCTCGAACCCGTCGCCCTCCGGACGGAGCAGCAGCACCGTGGCGGCGACCCGGGGCACGGCCGGCACGGCGCCCTCGGCCTGGAACCGGCGGGCGTGCTCCACCAGGGCGGGGGGTGCGGCGAAGCCGTCGATCGTCATGCACCGAGCCTAGTTCCCGCCGGGCCGGTCGGCCCGGGGGCGGCCGGGCGGGGCGGCCGGCGCGGCCGGGCGGGGCGCACGCCCGCACTCCCCGAACGCGCCACCTTGTCACGATGCGTAGCTTTCGGCCCCGAGCAACAGACACCCCTCCGCCGCCTTTGCTCTGCAGCCAGATCCGCATCAGCGACCCTCCGTGAAGAGTGCGCATGGGGCTGCAAAGCAAAGGGGGCGGGAGGTATTCAGTCCGGCTCGCGAAAGCGCTGCCCTATGTCCGGTTAGCCGCCTTTAGGCGCCCGACTTCGGCGAGGAACTGGGCAGCACCCGTCACTTCGGGCAGTCTTCACGCTATGTGTTCGCCGGGAAGCGGCATCAGCTCGCCACGCCCGTCGTGATCGGCAGGGTGGAACCGACAGCCCACGCTGGCCACGCGGCGGGCGATGATCGAACGGGCCGCTCTGGCCGCCGCCGACGCCCGCGGCTGAGCGTCCCGACGGGTGGATCACCCTGCCGGCCGCCGAGCCGTAGGGGATAGCGTGCCGGGCATGACGCGTTGGGGAATCCTGGCCACCGGAAACATCGCCGCCCGCTTCGCCGAGGATCTGCGGCTGGTGCCGGACGCCGAACTGCTGGCGGTCGGCTCGCGTACCCGGGAGAGCGCCGAGCTGTTCGCGCAGCGGCACGACGTGCCGCGGGCGTACGCCTCGTGGGCGGAACTGGCCGCGGACCCGGACCTGGACGCGATCTACGTGGCCACCCCCCACGCCGCCCACCACGAGGCGGCGCTCGCCTGCCTGACCGGCGGCAAGGCCGTGTTGGTGGAGAAGCCGTGCACGCTGGACCTGCCGACCACCGTCGAGCTGGTGGAGACGGCCCGAGCCCGAGGTCTGTTCCTCATGGAGGCCATGTGGATGCGGACCAACCCGCTGATCCTGCGCGTGCTGGAGCTGATCCGGGACGGCGCGATCGGTGAGGTCACGCACGTACGGGCGGACTTCGGCGTGGCCGGGCCGTTCCCGCCGGAGCACCGGATGCGGGCCCGTACGCTCGGCGGCGGCGCGCTGCTCGACCTCGGCGTCTACCCGCTGAGCCTGGCCCACCTGGTGCTCGGCGTGCCACAGCACGTGCAGGCCTGGGCGAAGCTGACCCCGGAGGCGGTGGACGAGAACACCGGAATGGTCCTCGGCTGGGACTCCGGCGCGGTGGCGACGCTCAGCTGCGGCATGGTCGGCGCGACAGCGATCACCGCGTCGATCACCGGTACGACCGGCCGGATCGACCTGCCCGAGCTGTTCTTCCGGCCCGCGCACGCGGTGCTGCACCGGGCCGGCGCCGAACCGGAGACCGTTCCGGCGGACCTGACCGGCGGCGGCTACCAGTACGAGGCGATCGAGGTGCAGCGCTGCCTGGCGGCCGGGCTGACCGAGAGCCCGCTGGTGCCCCACTCCGCCACGCTTGAGGTGATGGGCCTGATCGACGACGTCAAGGCCCGGATCGGCGTCTCCTACGCGTGAGGGGTCCCCCGCCACGGCGGGGAACCCCTCGGCGTCAGGTCACTCAGAACAAGGGCCGGACCAGCAGGTACGCCAGGCAGGCGATCGCCGCGGCGGCCGGGAACGTGATGATCCAGGCGATGACGATGTTGCCGGCCACGTTCCAGCGCACCGCGGATAGCCGTTTCGTCGCGCCCACACCCATGATCGCCGAGGTGATCGTGTGGGTGGTGGAGATCGGCGCCTTGAGCACCAGCGCGTTGAAGTAGAGCACCGCGCTGGCCACGGTCTCGGCGGCGAAGCCCTCCGCCGGGCCGAGGTCGATGATCTTCCGGCCGAGCGTCCGGATGATCCGCCAGCCACCCGCGTACGTGCCGGCGGCCAGCATCGCGGCGGAGGTCCAGAAGACCCAGCCCGGGATGTGGGTCTTGCTCTCCTGGAAACCACCGGTGTAGAGCGCCAGCACGATGATGCCCATGGTCTTGGCGGCGTCCTGCATGCCGTGGCCGACCGACATGGCGGCGGCGGAGGCGGTCTGCGCCCACCGGAAGCCACGGCTGAGCTTGCCCGGCTGCCCCTTCCGGAACAGCCACATGATCGCCAGCATCATCAGGAAGCCCAGCACCAGGCCGACCACCGGCGAGAGCACCATCGGGATGAGGACCTTCTCGATGATGGTGGCCCACTGCACGATGCCGTCGGCGGCGAACAGGGTCGCGCCGACCAGGCCGCCGAAGAGCGCGTGCGACGACGAGGACGGCAGGCCGAAGTACCAGGTGATCAGGTTCCAGATGATCGCACCGAGCACACCGGCGAAGACCACGCCGAGGCTCTCCACCCCGGTCGGCAACGTCACCAGCCCGTCGCCGACGGTCTTTGCCACCCCGGCGCCGAAGTGCGCGCCGACGAAGTTGCCGACGGCGGCCAGCGCGAGCGCGATCCGGGGGGTCAGCGCCCGGGTCGAGATGCTGGTGGCGATCGCGTTCGCCGCGTCATGGAAGCCGTTCGTGTAGTCGAACGCCATGGCGACCGCGATCACCGCCAGCACGGCGATGAGTTCGGGACTCACTGGCTCAGGACTCCTTGACCGCGATGGTCTCGACCGTGTTGGCCACGTGCTCGAAGGCGTCGCAGGCGGCCTCCAGCTCGTCGGCCACCTCCTTCATCTTCAGCACCGTGAGCGCGTCGTACTCGCCGGAGAAGAGACGTACGAGCAGCATCCGGTACGCCTGGTCGCCGTCGTTCTCGAGCCGGTTGCACTCGATCCAGTAGTCCTCGAGATCCTTCATCGACTTCAGCCGGGGCATCGCCTCGGCGGTGAGCTTGGCCTGCAGGTCGAGCACGTTGACCAGCTCGTGCAGCTCGCGTGGGAGCGACGGGAGCTTGGTCAGGCCGTACAGGTAGAGCAGGTTGCCGACCGCCTCCAGGTGGTCCATCACGTCGTCGAGCAGCGAGCCCAGCCGGTAGATGTCCTCGCGGTCGAACGGCGTGATGAACGTGGAGTTGATCTTCTTGTACAGCTCGTGCGTGATCTGGTCGCTGTCGTGCTCGATGTCGGTCAGCCGCTCGCTGATCGACTGCACGTCGGCGCCGGGCAGGCCCAGCTCGTTGAGCAGGTCGGTCCCCTTCACCAGGTTCTGCGCGGCCCTGGTGAAGAGCTCGTAGAAAGCGCCCTCGGTGGGACGGAAGGAAAACTTCACAGCACGGACCTCGTCGTGTCGGTGGAAGGGTGGCCGTCGCCCTCCGGGGCGTCTGCATTGCGCATGCTAGGGACCGCGTCCAGGCGGCTTTCGATCGGCCCACCCGTGGTCAAGCCCGATTCACCGCTCGTTCATCTTCCGTTCACCTGATCACCCGCCGAGTTGGTTCCGTAACCGGTCACGCTCCCGTTCAACGTCGAAATCGGCAGGCGGATACCCCAGATCCAACCCGTCGAACGTCTCACGCAGCAGGTGGGCGACCGCCCAGTCGCGATACCACTTGCGGTCCGCCGGCACCACGAACCAGGGCGCGGCGTCCGTGCCGCACCGCTCCATGGCCTCGGCGTACGCCGCCTGGTAGTCGTCCCAGCGGGCCCGGGTGTCCAGGTCACTCGGGTTGAACTTCCAGAACTTCGTCGGGTCGGTCAGCCGCTCCATCAGCCGCTCGCCCTGCTCGGCGTACGAGATGTGCAGCATGACCTTCACCACTGTGACCGCCTGCTCGGTCAGCTCCCGCTCGAAGTCGTTGATGACCTCGTACCGGGACCGCCAGGTCGCCTCGTCGACCAGCCCTTCGACCCGGGCGATGAGCACGTCCTCGTAGTGCGAGCGGTTGAACACGCCCACATATCCGGGTGGCGGCAGTGCCCGGCGTACCCGCCACAGGAAGTCGTGCCGCAACTCCTCCTCGGTCGGCGGCCCGAACGAGCGGATGTGCAGCCCGAGCGGGTTCATCGCGCCCGCCACCCGCTTGACGGTGCCGTCCTTGCCGCCGCAGTCCATCGCCTGGAGCACCAGCAGCACCCGGCGCGGCCGGTTCCCGTCCAGTCCGGCGTCCGCCTGAGCCGGCGCGCTGGTGGCGCTGCCCGGACCGGCGGCGCCCTGCGCCGAGGCGTACAACATCTCCTGCTGCCGCCCCAGTTCCCCGCCGACCAGTTCGACCTGGGCCCGCGCCCACTCCTTGCGCCCGGGCCCGCGCCCGGCCGCCGCCGGCAGACCCGGCGTGGACCGGGGATCGATCGCCGCCAGATCCACCGCCCCGGACCCCACCCGCAGCAACTCCCGCATCCGCCCGCCCTCGGGCCCCACCACCTCACTCATCCCCCGATCCTCACCCCCTCGGACCATTCCCGCCCGCCCACCCCGTCGATCTTGCGGTTGCGGCCCCCGACACGCCCGGAAAGCGCCGTTTGTCGGGGCAGAAAGTACAAGATCGACGGGGTGGGGACGGGGCGGGGGCGGGGCCGGGGCGGGGGCGGGGCGGCGGGCGGCGGGGCAGCCGGCGCGGGCGGTGGGCGGGAGAATGGGCGGGTGGACGAGCTTGCGGGGGAGTTCGAGGCGGAACGGGGGCGTCTCCTGGCAATCGCGCGACGGATGCTCGGCAGCCGCGGCGAGGCCGAAGACGCCGTGCAGGAGACCTGGCTGCGCTTCTCCGGGGCGCTGAGCGATCCGGAGCAACGCGCCCGCGTACGCGATCTGCGGGCCTGGCTCGTCACCACCTGCTCCCGGATCTGCCTGGACGTGCTGCGCTCCGCCCGGGTACGCCGGGAGGCGTACCCCGGTCAGTGGCTTCCCGAGCCGGTGGTGACCGCGGCGCCCACGCCGGACGGGTTCGCGCCCGACCCCGCCGAGCGGGCGGTGCGGGCCGACCAGCTCGGCACCGCCCTGCTGGTGGTGCTGGAACGGCTGACGCCGGAGCAGCGGGTGGCGTTCGTGCTGCACGACGTGTTCACGGTGCCGTTCGGCGACGTGGCGGACGTGCTCGCGGTGACCCCGGAGGCGGCGCGTCAGCTCGCCTCCCGGGCCCGCCGGGCGGTGCAGGGGCCGGACGCGCCCCGGCACAGCGCCGACCTGGCCGAGCAGCGGCGGGTGCTCAACGCGTTCGTCGCGGCGGTGGAGTCGGGTGAGCTGGAGCAGCTGGTGCGGGTGCTCGCCCCGGACGTGGTGGCGATCGGCGACTCCGGCGGCCACTTCCCGGCGGCCCGCCGCCCGGTGGTCGGCGCGGAGGCGGCCGGACGCCTGCTCCTCGGCCTGTTCGGCCAGGCCCGCAAGTGGGGCGCGATGCGGGTACGGCCGGTGCTCGTCGACGGCACGCTGGGCTGGCAGGGGGAGGTCCCCTACCGGGACGGGCGGATCATGCGGCTGGTCACCTCGTTCGCCGTCCACGAGGGGCGGATCACCGGCGTGTTCAACCAGCTCAACCCGGACAAGGTCGGTGAGCTGACACCGCTGGGGACGGACGCCGTCTGGCCGCCGCGCTGGTGACCCGGCTCAGACCACCACGGCAAGCCACTTCCGGTACGACGTGGCGAACGGCTCGGTGCCGTCGCCGAGCGCGCCGAGCAGCCAGCGGGACGCCGCCTCGGCCTCGGTGACCACGTCGTCCGGGTAGCCCCAGCGGGCCCGGTGCTCGGCGAACTCGTCCTCGTCGCGCAGCTCGACCAGGCCGGTCTCGCGGCGGCGCACCACGTCCAGGTCGAGGTCGATCAGGTGGACCGTGTCCTCGCCCTCCCAGCGGGCCGGGGTGGCGATGTCGCAGTAGACCTCGCTGGTGCGCGGCGGCGGGTTGAACATGCCGGTCCACCAGCCGTGGTGCGGCACCAGCAGGACGAACGGGATCTGCTCGACCGAGGGGCGGCCGTGGTAGACGGACTCGGTGCCGGCGGGCACGCCGAGCCAGACGCCGAGGTCGTCCTCGGCCAGCCGGCGGGCGGGGTAGTCGCGGTGGGCGCTGCCGTCGTACTTGCGGTAGATCACGCGGACCACGTCGCTCGGCATGCCTGGCACCCTAACCGATTCCGGCCACGCCACGCGATCGGGAAGTAACCGGACGCGACCCGCCGTCCGCCACACCGCCGGAGGGGCCGGACCGCCGTCGGTGCCGGCGGGTACGGTCGCACGGTGACCCCGTCCCGCACCGCCACCGGCCCGGCCGTCCCCAGGAAGCGCCGGAGCAACCGACCCGGTGCCGGGGAGCTGCTGACCGCCGCGGTGGGCGCGGTTCCGGGCGGCGCGGCCCGGCCGGGTCAGCAGCAGATGGCCGAGGCGATCGAGCGCAGCATCACCTCCGGTGAGCACCTGCTGGTGCAGGCCGGCACCGGCACCGGCAAGTCCCTGGCCTACCTCGCTCCGGCGCTGACCGTGGACGGGCCGGTGGTGGTCTCCACCGCCACGCTGGCGTTGCAGTCCCAGCTCGTCGAGCACGACCTGCCCCGGCTGGCCGACGCGGTCGAGCCGGTGCTGGGCCGCCGCCCCACCTTCGCCGTGCTGAAGGGCCGCCACCACTATCTCTGCCTGGCCCGGCTGGACAGCTCGGTCGAGGACGAGCCGGACGACGCGCTGTTCGACGCGCCGCGCCCCGGCAACGGCGGCACCAAGTGGCTCGGCGAGGCGGGCCGGCTGGGCAAGCAGGTGCAGCGGCTGCGCGACTGGGCCGAGGAGACCGCCACCGGCGACCGGGACGAGCTGGACCCGGGCGTGGACGAGCAGGTGTGGCGCAGCGTGTCCATGCCGGCCCGGGAGTGCGTCGGCGCGAGCCGCTGCCCGTTCGGGCAGGAGTGCTTCGCCGAGGCGTCCCGCGCCCGGGCCCGTGAGGCCGACATCGTGGTCACCAACCACAGCCTGCTCGCGGTCGACATGCTCGCCGGGCGGCACATCGTGCCGCCGCACCGGCTGCTCGTGGTGGACGAGGCGCACGAGCTGGCCGACCGGGTGTCGTCGGCCGCCCAGGCCGAGCTGGTGCCGGAGCTGATCGACAGGTCCACCCGGCGGGCCCGGCCGCTGCTGCGCCCCGACGTGGCCGAGCGGCTCACCGAGGCCGGTGACGCGCTCGCCGTGGGGCTGGCCGAGGCGCCGGCCGGGCGGCTCACCGCCGGTCTGCCGCCCGCGCTGCGCGAGGCGTGCACGCTGCTGGACTCGGCGACCCGGGCCGCGCTGGAGGCGATCGGCGACGTGAAGGCCGACGACCCCGATCCGGTACGCAAGCAGCAGGCCAAGGCGGTGCTGGACGAGCTGTCCACCACCGCCCAGCGGCTGCTGGAGGAGGCCGACCACGACGTCGCCTGGGTCGAGAAGCCGGACAACGGCAGCCGCCGGGCGCTCGTCGTGGCTCCGCTGTCGGTAGCGGGCACGCTCGCCACCCACCTGTACGACGAGCGCACGGTGGTCGCCACCTCGGCGACGCTGGCGCTGGGCGGGCGCTTCGACACGGTGGCCCGGGCACTGGGGCTGGACGCGCCGCCGCCCGCACCACCCTCACCGGCCGCCGCCGCGCTCGCCACCGCTGCCGCCGCCGGCCGGCCCTCGGCCACGCCGCCGGTGGCAGCCACCGAGGGCAGCCGGGCGTCGATCGGCACCGTACCGGCCACCGAGGGGCCGGGCTGGAGCTCGCTCGACGTCGGCTCGCCGTTCGACTACGCCCGGCAGGGCATCCTGTACGTGGCAGCGCACCTGCCCCGCCCCAGCGTCTCCGGGCTGCCCGGACCGGCGGGTGAGGAGCTGCTGGCGCTGGTCGAGGCGCTCGGTGGTCGTACCCTCGGGCTCTTCTCGTCGCGACGGGCCGCGCAGCAGGCGGCGGAGCTGGTCCGCGCGCGGACCGACCTGCCCGTGCTGCTCCAGGGCGAGGAGGCGCTGCCGCTGCTGGTGCGCCGGTTCCGCGAGGTGCGGGAGAGCTGCCTGTTCGGGGTGATGTCGCTCTGGCAGGGGGTGGACGTGCCGGGCGACGCCTGCCAGCTCGTGGTGATCGACAGGCTGCCGTTCCCCCGCCCGGACGAACCGCTCGCGGCGGCACGGGCGGCGGCGGTGGACGCCGGCGGCGGGTCCGGGTTCGCGGCGGTGAGCGTGCCGATCGCGGCGGTCCGGCTGGCCCAGGGCGTCGGCCGGCTGATCCGGGCCACCGGCGACCGGGGCGTGGTGGCGGTGCTCGACTCACGGCTGGAGACGGCCCGCGGGTACGGCCCGTTCCTGCGCCGCTCGCTGCCGCCGTTCTGGTACACCACCCGGCCGGAGGTGGCCCGGGGCGCGCTGGAACGGCTCGCCAAGAGCTGACGCCCGCGCCTCCCCGGGCGGGGGTGACGCGGGCGTCGGCGGGTCTTGCCTGATCAGGGCGCCTGGGAGGCGACCACCACCGCGTCCGGTGGGGTGTCCGGCACGGTACGCGCGGAGAGCCGGCGCACCGCCGTGTTGAGTACGGCGATCAGCGGCACCGCGACCAGCGCGCCGGCGATCCCGGCGAGCACCACTCCGGCGGCGATGCCGATGATCACGGCGAGCGGGTGGATGGCCACCGCGCGGCCCATGATCAGCGGCTGGAGCACGTGGCCCTCGATCTGCTGCACCCCGACCACCGCGGCGAGGATGACCAGCGCGATGCCCGGGCCGCTGTCGACCAGCGCCACCAGCACCGCCACCACGCCGGACAGGAACGCGCCGACGATCGGGATGAACGCGCCCAGGAAGACCAGCGCGGCCAGCGGGAACGCGAACGGGATGTCGAACAGCACCAGGAAGATGCCGATGCCGACCGCGTCGATGAAGGCCACGAGCACCGTGGCCCGCACGTAGGCACCGAGCGTCGCCCAGGACGCGCGGCCGGCGTCGTCGACCTTCCAGCGGGCGGCCACCGGCAGCAGCCGGACCAGGAACCGCCAGATGTTGTTGCCGTCGCGCAGGAAGAAGAACGTGGCGAACAGGACCAGGACGGTGCCGGTGAGCACCTCGGCGAGCGTGGCGGCGGTGCTGAGCGCACCGCTGGTGAACCGCTCGGTGTTGCCGTTGATCCAGTTCTGCGCCTCGTCGATGTAGCGGTTGAGCTGGCTGTCGGACAGGTGCAGCGGCCCGGTCTTGAACCAGTCCTGGATCTGCCGTACGCCCTCGGAGGACTTCTGGCTCAGCTCCGGTACGCCCTTGATGAACTCGTTGACCACGAACGTGAGCGTGCCGACGACAGCGGCCAGGCCGGTGACCAGCACCACGGCGGTCGCCAGCGAGCGGGGCAGCCGGGCCCGGAGCAGCCAGCCGACCGCCGGGGCGAGCAGCGCGGAGAGGAGCAGCGCGACGGCCAACGGGATGATCACGATGCTGATCGTGCCGACGATCTTGAGCAGGGCCCAGGTGACGATGCCGATCACGATCAGCCGCCAGCACCACGCGGCGGCGATGCGCAGCGCGTGCGGCACCTCGGTGTCGTCCCGGCTCACAGTCGACGAGTGCAACGCCGCCGGCGGCTCGACGCCCACCACGGCCGCCTCCGGCGAGGCGGCCGGGCCCGGTGAGGCGGGCGAGGCCACGCCCCCGTCCGCCGCCTCCGCGGCGGCTGCTCGCCGGGTCCGGGCGGCTTCGCGGCCCGACTCGTACGCACGGCGGAGCCGTCCGCGCATCCGCTCCATGCGGCTCAAGCGCACCTCCGGCAAAATCAGCCCCACCGGGTCGCAGGGGGCACAGGATACGTCCGTACGCCCCACCCTAGGGCGACTCGGCCACACATTGCCCGCCCGGCACTCTCACCAACCACGCCGGAATCGGCTGACGGCCACGCGGTAGCGTCTTCGCGTGACCGCCGACCAGAGTCTCGACGCCGGGCTGCCGATCCGCCTGCTGCACGACCGCGTGCTGGTGCGTACCGAGGGTGGTGAGGGCGAACGCCGTTCCACCGCCGGCATCGTGATCCCCGCGACGGCCGCCGTGGGCAAGCGGCTGGCCTGGGCCACAGCGGTCGGCGTCGGGCCGAACGTCCGCGCGATAGTGGCCGGCGACCGGGTGCTGTTCGACCCGGACGACCGCTCCGAGGTCGAGCTGCACGGGCGGGCGTACGTGCTGCTGCGTGAGCGGGACGTGCACGCCGTGGCGGCCGAGCGGGTGGAGAGCACCGCGGCCGGGTCCACCGGCCTCTACCTGTAGCCCCACCCCTCTGGCGGCGGTAGCTGCGCGGCGGCGCCGTTTGCGGCGCTGCCCGGCGGGAAGCCCAGGCACCTCAGCGCGCCCCTGGGGAGGGACACCATGCCGGTAGTGATCAAAAAGATCCTCGCCTGGGGATTCCTCGCGTTCCTGATCTACTTCATGGCGTTCCGGCCGGACGGGGCGGCGCAGGTGTTCAAGGGCATCGGGGCCGCGCTGATGGCCATCGCCCAGGGGCTCGGTGACTTCCTGACCGGCCTGATGAGCTGACGTTCAGCGGCCGGGGTGCCAGGGCGCGCCCGGGTCGTGCCAGCCGCCCGGACCGTGCCCGGCGCCCGGTCCGTGCCAGCCGGCCGGGCCGGGACCGCTCGGGCCGTAGCCGCCCGGCGGGAAGGCGGGCGGCGGGGCCAGCACCACCGGGATCGGCACCACCGGGTCGTCCGGCGCCTCGACCGGGCGCTGCGAACCGTCCGGGAACCGCAGGTGATAGCGCTGACCGTCCCACACCCCGACCGGCGCCTGCGGGTCACGACCGACGAAGAACTCCCGGTACGCGGCGATCGCGTCCAGCAGCTCCCGTTCCTCCCGTGCCGTCCGCTCCCGCTCGGCGGGCTTGTGATCGAGTCCCCGGCGCATCCCGTCGCGCAGCAGCGCCAGCCGGGTCGCGGCGAACTGGTAGCCGCGCATCGCGCGTAGCCCGCCGTCACCGGCCACCCGCCGCGCCCAGGTACGCGCCGCGTGCCGCCGGCCCAGGCTGCCCAGCGCCGCCACCTCGGGCGGTGTGAGCCAGCCCGCGCGTACGTAGTCGGGCAGTGTGCGCTCGGTGAGCCGGCCCTCCCAGGCGCGCAGCCAGACCGCCAGCCCGACCATCGCGAAGAAGATCGGCATCATCAGGCCGATGAAGCCGTAGAGCGCGATCACCGGCTGCCCGATGGCCTGGGCCAGCGTCGGCAGCAGGTTCCAGGTGCCGTGCAGGATCATCGCCAGGAGCAGCCCGGCGAGCGGCGCGAGCACCCGTACCCGCCGGTCGGCGGTACGCGCGGCGATACCGAGCCCGACACCGGTCATCGAGGTGAACAGCGGGTGGGCGAAGCCGAACAGCAGGATCCGGCCGATGAACAGCGCGATCACCAGCTGCGTGCCGGTGGCCGGGCCGTACTGCTCCACGCCGGTGCGGTAGCCGTACCCGCCCAGGTAGAGGATGTTCTCCACCATTGCGAAGCCGACCGCGGACAGCCCGCAGTAGACCAGGCCGTCGGTGATCCCGGAGAACTCCCGGCGCCGGAAGATCAGCAGCAGGAGCGGACCGGCCGCCTTGGTCAGCTCCTCGATGAACGGGGCGACAAGCACCGCGGTGAGCGCGGCGGGCAGCCCCCAGTCCTCGAAGAGCCGCGCGCCGGTCCGGTTGACGATGAGCGAGAGGGCGGTGGAGACGAAGGCGCCCCAGGCGAAGCAGAAGACCAGGTAGGGCAGCGGCTCGGGTTCGTATCGGTCGAGCCACAGGAGGCAGGCGACCAGCACCGGCACCGGCAGGACCGACGCGGCCGCGCCCACCAGCAGCGCCTCCGCGCCCAGACTCTCACTCAGCTCGTAGACCATGTAGAGCGCGCCTGCCGCGATCAGCAGCACCACCCCGGCCAGCACGAACACCCGCCGCCAGCCGATCCGGCGCGGCGGCATCCCGGGCGTCGGCGCCCCCGGCGGCGGTGCGGCGGGCGCGTACGGTGGCGGCAGGGCTCCGCCGGACGGGGTGTCGGCCATGCGGTCAGCGTAGTCACCCGCGCCCCACCGTTCCGGTCGCATCACGACGCCCGCGCCCCCGGCCCTCCCCCTCCCCTCCCCGGAATCGCGGCGGTGATCAAGGAGTTTGCGTACCAGTCGATCTCTGGAGGGGCCGTTAACTCCTTGATCAACGCGATTGGGTGCGGGAGGGCGGGGGCGGGGGCGAGGAGGCGGGGGTCAGCCGACGGGTGGGGCTGTGGGGGGATGGGCGGCCGGGTTGCGGTCGGTGGGGCCGCCGGTCCGGTGTTCCTTCTCGCCGAACGCCTGCCGGACCAGCCGGTTCGCCTCCTCCTGCTCGATCCCGGACGCCACCAGCAGGTCGCTCGCCGTGGTGCGCACCTGGGCGATCACCACGCTGCCGGAGAAGCCCACCCCGTCGGCGTACGCCCGGCCGGCCTCGCTCACCGCGCGCAGCGACCGTTCCCGGGCCTGTTCCGGCTCCTGCCCGGCGGCGAACTCCTGCCGGAGCAGGCGTACCGACTCGGCCAGGTGACCGACCGCGTCCGGCATCGGCTCGGGGACCGGCTCGTCGTCCTCGATCATGGTGACGGCGCGGCGAATCAGCGTGCCGCTGTTGCGCATGGCCCGGTCGATCGGTTCGGCGGCCTCGGCGTAGTGGGTCAGCTCGCCACGCCGGTGCCAGCGGGCCGGGGAGAGCGTGCTCGTCTCCTTGGCACCTTCGATCGCCTCGGAGAGCGCGGCCAGTTCCTCCTTGTTCTCGCGCAGCCGGAACAGGGCCCGCTGGGCCGCGCCCCGGTCCCGGTTGCGCAGCGCCTCGGCGCCCGCGTCGAGCTGGTCGGCGAGCAGGTCGAGGGCGGGCCGGGCGGCCCGGTTGATCACCCGTAGCGGGTTGAGCGGCAGCAGGACGGCGGTGACCAGCAGCGCGATGCCGCCGCCGAGGAGCGCGTCGACGAAGCGGGGGAACTCCAGGTTCTCCGTGGACGGGCTGAGCGTCACGATCAGCACCGCCGTGGCCGCCGCCTGGATGACGACGGCCACGCTCGCCCCGGCGAAGATGCTCAGCAGGATCGCCGAGGTCACCACGAGCGCGAGCTGCCACGCGCCGGTGCCGACGAAGTAGATCAGCACGTCGCCGACGAGCACGCCCACCGCCACCCCGGCGATCAGCTCGACCGTGCGCCGGAACCGCTGCCCCACCGAGGCGGCGAGCGTGCCCACCGCGGAGATCGGGGCGAAGACCGGCTGGGGGTTCTTCAGCAGCCGGTGGGAGACCAGGTACGCCAGGCCGGCGGCGAGCCCGGCCTGCACCGCCAGGCCGAACGCGGTACGGACCCGGTGCAGCCGGTCGTGCAGGGTGGCCTTGCCCCGGTGCCGCAGCCCCTCCATCGCGGAGGCGATCCGCTGCCCGTCGCGGTCGGCCGACCCGTCACGCGGGTTGCCGCGACGAAGGAACGGCAGACGTCGGTCCCGGGCCATGGCGGGTACTACCCGCGACGAACCCGCTGAATCCCCGGTCCACTGCCCGGTGGGGCAGACTGCACCCGGTGGACGACCTGAGGGCGCGGTGGCGGGACACGGCACGGGCGGCGGGCGCGACGGATCCGGCGGCGGCCGACCGGGCCGGCGTCCGGCTGCTGGCGGCCTGGCGGGAGCCGCACCGGCGCTACCACGACGAGGCGCACCTGCGCGCGGTGCTCGACGTGGTCGACGCGTACGCCGGTCTGGCCCGCGACGCGGACCTGGTCCGGCTGGCGGCGTGGTGCCACGACGCGGTCTACGACCCGCGCGCGGCGGGCGACGCCAACGAGCGGGCCAGCGCCGACCTGGCCGGCGAACTGCTGGCCGCCGCCGGGCTCCCGGCCGCGACGGTGACCGGGGTACGCCGCCTGGTGCTGCTCACCGCCGGTCACGCGGTCGGGCCGGACGACCCGGACGGCGCACTGCTGTGCGACGCGGACCTGGCGGTGCTCGCGGCCCCGGCGGAGCGCTACGACAGGTACGCCGCCGCGATCCGCGCCGAGTACGCGCACGTGCCCGAGCCGGACTTCCGCACCGGCCGGGCCGCCGTGCTGCGGCACCTGCTCGCCCTGCCGGCGCTCTACCGGCTACCCGAGCCGCACGCCCGCTGGGAGGCCCGGGCCCGGGCCAACCTGTCCCGGGAGCTGACCACGCTCAGCTGAGACGCGGTGCTTCGGCCGGCGCAGGCCGGCGTCCCGCAGCAGCCGGACGATCTCCCGCGACGGCACGACAGTGGCGCCCAGCCAGACCGCCGCCCGGAACCGCTCGGCGGGCAGGTCGTAGTGATCGCGGTCGAAGCCACGCCGGGGCGCGCCGAGCAGCTCGGCGAACGCGTGCAGCTCGGCGTACGACACGTCGCTGATCAGGTGCGACCAGAGCCGGCCACGCCAGGGCACGGTGGGCGGGTCCAGGTAGAGCACGGCAACAGACGGTACGCCGGTAGCCTTCCCGGCATGGCCGCCCATCCCCTGCTCGACGACCTGCGGGCCGCGCTCGGCGACGCCGCCGTGCTGACCGATCCGGACCTGCTGGCCGGGCACGAGCGCGACGAGGCCGACCTGTGCGACTCGGGTACCCCGCTGGTGGTGGTGCGTCCCCGCGGCACCGATGAGGTGGTGGCGGTGGTCCGTGCGGCCGGCCGGCACGGCGTACCGGTGGTGCCGCAGGGCGCGCGGACCGGGCTGGCCGGCGCGGCGAACGCGGTCGACGGCGCGGTGGTGGTGAGCACCGTGGCGATGGACCAGGTCCGGGAGATCGACCCGGTGGGCCGGATCGCCGTGGTGCAGCCGGGCGTGGTGAACGCGGCGCTGGCCCGCGCGGTACGGGAGCACGGCCTCTGGTATCCGCCGGATCCCGGCTCGTGGGAGTCGTCCACGATCGGCGGCAACGTGGCCACCAACGCCGGTGGCATGTGCTGCGTGAAGTACGGCGTGACCAGCGAGTACGTGCTGGGCCTGGAGGTGGTGCTCGCCTCCGGCGAGGTGCTGCGCACCGGGCGGCGCACCGCCAAGGGGGTCGCCGGGTACGACCTGACCCGCCTCTTCGTGGGCTCGGAGGGCACGCTCGGCGTGATCACCGAGGTGACTGTGGCGTTGCGTCCGGCCCCGGAGGAGTCGCTGACCCTGGTCGCGGTCTTCCCCACGGTGGCGGCGGCAGGTGGCGCGGTCGCCGGGATCGCCGAGCGCGGGCTCACGCCGAGCCTGCTGGAACTGCTGGACCGCACCCATCTGCTGGCTATCGAGGCGTACCGGCCGATGGGTCTGCGCACCGACGCCGAGGCGCTGCTGCTCGCGGCGGTGGACACCGGCTCCCGGGCCGCCGACGACCTGGCCCGGCTGGCCGAGGTGTGCACCGCGGCGGGTGCCGACGAGGTCTACGCGGCCACCGACGCGACCGAGGCCGCCGCCCTGCTCCAGGCGCGTCGGCTGGCCCACCCGGCGATGGAGCGGTTCGCGGCGCAGACGTTCCCGGGCGGCAACGGCGGCCTGGTCATCGACGACGTGGCGGTGCCGCGCGGCCGGCTCGCGGAGCTGCTCGACGGGGTGGCCGGGATCGCCGAGGCGTGCCAGGTGCCGATCGGGGTGGTCGGGCACGCCGGCGACGGCAACATGCACCCGAACATCGTGGTCGACCGGGCGGATCCGGCGAGCCTGGCCCGGGGCCGGCGGGCCTTCGACGAGATCATGCGGCTGGGGCTGGAACTGGGCGGCACCTGCACCGGGGAACACGGCGTCGGGCTGCTCAAGCGGGACTGGCTGGCCCACGAGATCGGCCCGGTGGGCGTACGCGTGCACCAGGCGATCAAGGCGGCGCTGGACCCGGCGGGGCTGTTCAACCCCGGGAAGGTCTTCTAGCCCTTGTCCTCGGCCGGCGTGGCCTGGGTGACGAGCAGCAGCACGTCGTAGGCGACCTTCGGCTTGGGCTCGCCCGGGCAGTCCTGGATGGTGACCGTCAGGTCCGGCGGCACGAGCAGCGTCGACGTCAGCACACCGATGCAGCCCTGCTTGTAGCCGCGGGCCTGGTCGGTCTCCTTCGCGATCGCCGGGTCCGCGAGCATCCGCTGGAGCCGCTTCGTCTGCTCCGGGTTCAGCGTGCCGGTGGCGTCCACGCCGTCACCGGCGCAGTCGCGGCACTGCCAGCGGCCGGACGGGTCCACGTCGAGGTGGCGGACCGGGCCGTCGCCGAGCCGCTGCACCAGGGAGACGCGCCTGCCGTCCGGGGTCGGAGCGGCAGCGCCCGCCGCCCCGGGTGTCGTGGCACCCTCGGCCCGGCCGAAGGAGCAACCGGTCAGAGCCAGCAGGACCACGGCGGACAGGGCGGGGAGGCGCAACCAGGACGGGCGGACCACGCCGGGAAACCTACACTTCCGTAGGTAGCGCGCACTACCGGCCGAGCGGCCCGGGTCGGGGATCCCCTACCTGGGGGAGGCCGGAAGTTCAACGCCCGGGCCGTCGGTTCCCCGGTCGGCCGCGAACCCGCGTACGTCGGGCGCGCCGAGGCGGGCCGCGTCGGCAGCGATGTCGTCCGGCATGAGCTGCGACTCCCGCTCGGCCAGCACCCGCGCCCGGTAGTGGGCGACCTCCCGGTCCCGGGTCGCCGCGTCCCAGCCGAGCACCGCGCCCATCAGCTCCGCGGCGTGCTCCGCCGACTCCAGGCCGCGGTGGCTGGTCTCGATCGAGATCCGGGTACGCCGGGTCAGCACGTCCTCCAGGTGCAGCGCGCCCTCGGCGCGGGCGGCGTACGTCACCTCGGCGGCCAGGTATTCGGGTGCGCCGGCCAGCGGCGAACCGAGCAACGGATCGGCGTCGACCAGGGCGAGCAGGTCGAGGGTGAGCGTGCCGTAGCGCTCCAGCAGGTGCTCGACCACCCCGACCGCCACCCCGTGCCGGCGGGCCAGGTCGGCCCGGTCCCGCCACATGGCCGCGTACCCGTCGGCGCCGAGCAGCGGCAGGTCGGCGGTACGCGAGGAGCGGGCCCGGCCGAGCCGGTGCATCGCGCGGTCCACCACGTCGGAGGCCATCACCCGGTAGGTGGTGTATTTCCCGCCCGCCACCAGCAGCAGGCCGAGCATCGGCTCCACCACGGCGTGCTCGCGGGACAGCTTGGAGGTGGAGTCCGCCTCGCCGGCCAGCAGCGGGCGCAGCCCGGCGTAGACGCCCTCGATGTCGGCGGTGGTCAGCGGCCGGTCCAGCACCATGTTGACCTGCGACAGCAGGTAGTCGATGTCGCTCGCGGTGGCGGCCGGGTGGGACCTGTCGAGTTGCCAGTCCGTGTCCGTGGTGCCGATGATCCAGTGCCCGCCCCACGGGATCACGAACAGCACGCTCGTCGCGGTACGCAGGATCAGGCCGGTCTCGCCGACGATCGCCGAGCGGGGCACCACCAGGTGCACCCCCTTGGAGGCGCGGACCCGCAGCTTCGGGCGCAGCCCGACGTCGTTGAGCATCCGCGACATGTCGTCGCTCCACACACCGGTGGCGGCGATCACGGTGCGGGCGCGTACCTCGAACTCGGCGTCCGGCGAGCCGGCGGGCGCCTCCAGGTCGCGGACGCGCACGCCGGTGACCTCCCGGGCCTGGCGGATCAGGCCGACCGCGCGGGCGCTCGTCACCACAGTCGCGCCGAGGCTGGCCGCGGTGCGCGCCAGCGTCACCACCAGGCGGGCGTCGTCGACCTGGCCGTCGTAGTAGCGGATCGCGCCGGCCAGCTTGTCCGGCCGCAGGCTGGGGAAGATCCGCCGGGCGCCCTCGCGGGTGAGGTGCCGGTGCAGCGGCATGCCCCGCCCGCCGCCGAACACCCCGGCGAACGCGTCGTACGCGGCCACGCCGAGGCCGTAGTAGGAGCGGCGGAAGAACCGCCGGGGCAGGTCCCGCGCACCGCCCTCGGCGGGCAGCGGCACCAGGATCGGCACCGGCCGGACCAGGTGCGGTGCGAGCCGGGTGGCGAGCAGCCCGCGCTCGGTCAGCGCCTCGTGGACCAGGTGGAACTCCAACTGCTCCAGGTAGCGCAGGCCGCCGTGGATCAGCTTGCTGGATCGGCTGGACGTGCCGGCGGCGTAGTCACGCGCCTCCACGAGTGCGACCTTCAGCCCTCGGGACGCGGCGTCGAGCGCGGCGCCCGCTCCGGTCACGCCACCGCCGATGACCAGCACGTCGAACCGCTCGGCCCGGAGCCGGCGCAGGTCGTCGGCGCGGCGCTCGGCGGAGAGCCGGCCGGCCGTGGATCGGGACACACTCGGGTCACGCACCAGTCAACGGTAACCGTCCAGGGCGCGCGGCGACACGGCCCGGCCGTACCGTGATGACCATGCTGACCGGTCCGCCGCTCGTCCCCGTACCGCCGTCGCCACCGCGTCCGAGCGGGCCGTGGCCGGTCGTCGCGGCGGTGGCGACCGGGGTGTGGATCGTGCTGCTCACCGTGCCGGGCCAGATCATCGGCTGGCTGGCCGACCAGGTGGCGCTGGTGACCGGCACGGACCGGCCGGTGGTGGCGTGGCCGGTGGTCGCGGTGGCGACGGTGCTGCTGGCCGGCGCACCGGCGCTGGCGCTGGCGCTCGCGCCGCGTTCCCCGGCGCTGCGGGCGACCGGCCGGGCCTGGACCTCCGCCGTGGTGGCGCTCGGCGCGACCACGCTGCTGCGGGCGGTGCCGCCGGTGCACCACGAGGCGTACCTGGCCGCGCTGGCGATCACCGGCGCGGTGCTCGCGCTCGTCGCCGCCCGCCTCGGCCGCGTCCGGCCACCGGTCGTCGTGGACACGGTCCCGGAGGGCCGGTTCGGGCCGGTGTCGCTGCTCGCGGTCGCGGCCGGGCTGGCCGTGCTGCTGCCGTGGCCCTGGGTCGGCGCGCTGGGCGGTGCGCTGGAGACGCTTCTCGCCGGACTGGCCGCCGCCGCGCTGGGCGCGCTCGCCGGGGTGCTGCTCGGCACCGGTTTCTGGGCCTCGTTCGGGCCCGGCCCGGCCCGGCTGGTGCTGGTCGGCGGCCTGGTCGCGGGCGTCGCGCTGACGCCGCTCGCGGCCGGCGCCGGGCAGTCGGGCGTGCAGTTGCCGGCGCTGCTCCTGCTGCCGCCGCTCGGTTTCGTGCTGGCCGCACTGGAGGCGGCGGCCCGCCACGCGGGCCGGCCGGCCGGGCCCGCGCCGGCACGCTGGCTGGTAGGGCTCGCCCTGGTGGGACCGCTCGCCTTCACCGACCCGGAGGAGATCAGCATCCTGCTGGCCACCACCCGCGACACGCCGTTCTGGGTCGCGGTGGGCACCGGCGTGACGTTCGCCGTCGCGGTCGTCCTCGCCGTCGGGTACGGCGTCCTGCTCGCCCGGTCCCGCGCCCGCGCGCCCCGGCGCGGCCCGGCCGCGCTGGCCGCCGCCGCGCTGCTCGCCGCCGTCGCCGTGGTGTACGTCGTCCCCGGCCAGCCCGGACTGTACGGCGAGCGGCTACTGGTGGTGCTGCGCGAGCAGGCCGAGCTGACCGGCCTGCCGGCCGGCACGCCGGGCCGGGCCGGGCGGGACGCCCGGGCGACGGAGGTCTACCGGCGGCTGGTGGCGACAGCCGACCGCACGCAGGACGACCTGCGCGGCACGCTGACCCGGATGCGGCTGAACCCGACGCCGTACTACCTGGTCAACGCGATCGAGACGGACGGCGGGCCGGCGGTGCGCGCCTGGCTGTCCAGCCGCCCCGAGGTGGCCCGGGTGCTGGTCAGCCAGCGGGTGCGCCCGCTGCCCGCGCCCGCCCCGCAGGCGCGCGGCGACCTGCCGGCCCCGGCCGGGCCGGCCTGGAACATCTCACTGATCGGCGCGGACCGCGTCTGGTCGGATCTCGGGGTCACCGGGTCCGGTGTGGTGGTGGGCAGCTCCGACTCCGGGGTGGACGGCCGGCACCCGGCGCTCGCGGGCGGCTTCCGGGGCGGCGACGACTCCTGGTACGACCCGTGGGAGGGCCGCCGCGCCCCGGCCGACAGGGGTGGCCACGGCACCCACACGCTCGGCAGCGCGGTCGGCCGGGACGGGATCGGGGTCGCGCCCGGCGCGAGCTGGGTCGGCTGCGTCAACCTGGACCGCAACATGGGCAGCCCGGCCCGCTACCTCGACTGTCTCCAGTTCATGCTGGCCCCGTTCCCGCCGGGCGGGAACCCGCTCACCGACGGCCGGCCCTCCCGCGCCCCGGACGTGCTGACCAACTCGTGGGGCTGCCCGCCGGTGGAGGGCTGCGACCCGGGCGCGCTGCGACCGGCGACCGCCGCGCTGACCGCCGCCGGCATCCTGGTGGTCGCCGCCGCCGGGAACACCGGCCCGTCGTGCGGCTCCATCGCCGACCCGCCCGCGCCGTACCCGGACGTGCTGACCGTCGGGGCGGTGGACCGGCAGCGCCGCGTCACCGCCTTCTCCAGCCGGGGCCCGGCACCGGACGGCAAGGACAAGCCGGACCTGGTCGCCCCCGGCGCCGATGTGGTCTCGGCGATGCCGGGTGGCGGGTACGCGGCCCTGGACGGCACCTCGATGGCCACGCCGCAGGTGGCGGGCGTGGTGGCGCTGATGTGGTCGGCGAACCCGGCACTGATCGGGGACCTGGAGCGGACCCGGGCGATTCTGCGCGACACCGCCCGGCCGGTCGCGTCGCCCACCGACGCGTGCGGCGGACCGGGTGACGTCTCCGGCGCCGGGCTGGTCGACGCGTACGCGGCGGTGCGCGCGGCCACGACCGGTTAACAACCCTGTCCATTGACCTGCCGTATGCCCTAGGGTCGGCGTCCATGGACGTGGGGATCATCGAGCTGGGCCGGGACCGGCTGCCCGAGATGGTCGAGCTGTGCCGGCTGTCGCTCGACCTGCCGGAGGACGCGGCCGAGGCGTCAGCGGTGGTGGCCACCGTGGCGGAGCGGGCCGACGCCGACCGCCCGGTGCTGCGCCTCGGCGCGGTACGCGACGGCGCGCTGGCCGGCGTACTCGTCGGGTCGCTGTCGGCGGCGGATCCGCGCCTCGGCCACGTCGACCTGATCGCGGTCGCGCCGACGGAACGCCGTCAGGGCGTGGGCCAGGCGCTGCTGGGCGAGGCGGAACGGCGGCTGGGCGCGCTCGGGGCGGCCGAGGTGCTGCTCGCCGGGAACCCGCCGCACTACGCCTGGCCGGGCATCGACGTGCGCTACACGCCGGCGGTCTGCGCCGCGCTGCGGCTCGGCTACCGGCAGGACCGTACCGCCTGGAACATGACCGCCGACCTGGCCGAGGGGTCGGCGGCGCTGCGCTCCACCGAGGCCGCCGAGCAGCGACTGGCCGGGCGGGGCGTGACGGTACGCCGCGCGACCCCGGACGACCTGCCGGCGCTCACCGCGTTCGCCAGGTCCACGTTCGGCGGCACCTGGGACGGCGAGCTGGCCGGTTCGGTCGGGCGGCCGGACGCGGGCGCGCACCTCGCCGAGCGCGACGGCGCGATCCTCGGGTTCGCCGCGTACGGGTCGGCCCGGCCGAGCTGGTTCGGGCCGATGGGCACCGCGCCGGAGGCGGAGGGCTCCGGTATCGGCGGCGTGCTGTTGCGCCGCTGCCTGCGCGACCAGGCGGCGGCCGGGATCGGCGCGGCGCAGATCGGCTGGGTGGGGCCGGTGCCGTTCTACTCGAACGCGGCCGGGGCCCGGATCGAGCGGGTGTTCTTCCTCTACCGGAAAGCCATAAGCGGCGCATAGACGCCAATAGCGCCATTCGGCCTCCTTCGTCATCGACCGGGCTCTACGGTCGGGCTCTACGTCGGGGCAGAGGAGGCGGTGCATGACCACGAATGACGAACGGGCCGAGGATCCGGCCGACGAGCGTCCCGCCCAGCTCCCGTTCGACCGGCTCGACATCGGCGACGCCGAGCAGCTCGCCGAACGCAGCGGCGCGGACCGGCAGCCGGTGGAGGAGCCACGGCAGCCGGTGGACGAGCCGAGGCGGCTGCCACCGCCGTACGACAGGGCGCACAAGCGGCGCAACCAGCGCCGGCTGCCCACCTGACGGGTACGCGGAAGGGGGCGGACCGCTGACGCGGCCCGCCCCCTTCGGCGTACTGGATGGAGCTGGACTCAGAAGTCCATCTCCCCGCCACCCGGGCCAGCCGGGGCGGCCGGGGTCTTCTCCGGCTTGTCCGCCACGACGGCCTCGGTGGTGAGGAACAGCGCGGCGATCGAGGCGGCGTTCTGCAGGGCGGAACGGGTCACCTTGGCCGGGTCGATGATGCCCGCGGCCAGCAGGTCGACGTACTCGCCGGTCGCGGCGTTGAGGCCGTGACCCGGGTCGAGGTTGCGGACCCGCTCGACGACGACGCCACCCTCCATGCCGGCGTTGACGGCGATCTGCCGCAGCGGGGCGTCCAGCGCGACCTTGACGATCTGCGCGCCGGTGGCCTCGTCGCCGGCCAGGTCCAGCTTGTCGAAGGCGGTCTTGCCGGCCTGCACCAGCGCGACGCCACCACCCGGGACGATGCCCTCCTCGACGGCGGCCTTCGCGTTGCGGACGGCGTCCTCGATGCGGTGCTTGCGCTCCTTCAGCTCGACCTCGGTGGCCGCGCCGACCTTGATCACCGCAACACCGCCGGCCAGCTTGGCCAGACGCTCCTGCAGCTTCTCCCGGTCGTAGTCGGAGTCGCTCTTGTCGATCTCGGCCCGGATCTGGTTCACCCGGCCCTGGATCTGGTCGGCGTCGCCGGCACCGTCGACGATGGTGGTCTCGTCCTTGGTCACCACGACCTTGCGGGCGCGGCCCAGCATCTCGAGGCCGGTCGCGTCCAGCTTGAGGCCGACCTCCTCGCTGATGACCTGGCCACCGGTGAGGATGGCGATGTCGGTCAGCATGGCCTTGCGGCGGTCACCGAAGCCCGGCGCCTTGACGGCGACCGACTTGAAGGTGCCACGGACCTTGTTGACCACCAGGGTGGCCAGGGCCTCGCCCTCCAGGTCCTCGGCGATGATCAGCAGCGGCTTGCCCGACTGCATGACCTTCTCCAGGATCGGGAGCAGGTCCTTCACCGACGAGATCTTGCTGTTGACGATCAGGATGTACGGGTCGTCGAAGACGGCCTCCATACGCTCCGGGTCGGTCATGAAGTAGGCGGAGATGTAGCCCTTGTCGAAGCGCATGCCCTCGGTGAGCTCGAGCTCCAGGCCGAAGGTGTTGCTCTCCTCGACGGTGATGACACCTTCCTTGCCCACCTTGTCCATCGCCTCGGCGATGATCTCGCCGACGCTGGGGTCGGCGGCGGAGATGGAGGCGGTGGAGGCGATCTGCTCCTTGGTCTCCACGTCCTTGGCGAGCTTGAGCAGCTCCTCCGAGACGCTGGCCACGGCCGCCTCGATGCCCCGCTTCAGGGCCATCGGGTTGGCGCCGGCGGCCACGTTGCGCAGACCCTCACGGACCAGGGCCTGGGCCAGGACGGTCGCCGTCGTCGTGCCGTCACCGGCGACGTCGTCGGTCTTCTTCGCGACCTCCTTGACCAGCTCGGCGCCGATCTTCTCGTACGGGTCCTCGAGCTCGATCTCCTTGGCGATGCTCACACCATCGTTGGTGATGGTGGGGGCACCCCACTTCTTCTCGAGCACGACGTTGCGGCCCTTGGGGCCGAGCGTCACCTTCACGGCGTCGGCGAGCTGGTTCATGCCCCGCTCGAGGCCGCGGCGCGCCTCTTCGTCGAACGCGATCATCTTGGCCATACGGCGTTGTCCTCCTGGACACTCACGGGCCACCCGGGATGCCCGGATGGGCCGTCTGGTGTACGCACCTTGGGGACGTCGCCACCTGGCGACGACGACGTCTCCTCGGTCGGGCCGGACAGCCCGCGACGACCGGCCTCGTACCGCTCCGGTGCCACCTGGGACACCGGTGCGGCCGTGGCCCTACCGCCCCGACCTTCTGGCACTCACCGTACGCGAGTGCCAATGACTTGTTTAGCACTCTCCCTAGCCGAGTGCAAGCACGACAGCCCCGCTCAGCCGAGTTCCGCCGCCAGCTGGGCCGCGCTCACCGGGCCTTCCTGGGCCCGTTGCTCGGCGTACGTGACGACCAGCCCCACCTGCTGCGCAAGGTAGGCCGGGACAGCCACCACGGCGCTGAGAACGGTCATCGTCACCGCGCCGATCGCGGTGCCCACCGCACCCAACGGCTCGACCCCGAACACCGCCGTGTTGATCCCGCTCAGCACGACGTCCAGCAGCGCCGCCGCGACCAGCGCCGCCACCACGAGCATGACCCGGCCCAGCACCATGAGGAACCGGCTGTGGAACAACCGCCACGACCGCCCGACCGGGTCACTCCGCTCGAACAGGTAGACCGGACCGAACAGGACGAGCGCGACGGCGACGTAGACGCCGGGCAGCAGGCAGAAGCAGGCGCCGAGCGTGACCAGCAGCGACACCACGATGGTCCAGCCCCAGAGCCCGAGGGCACGGCTCAGCCCGTACCGGAGGGCGGCACCGAGCCCGGCCGGCTCACCGGCCGCCTGCCGGGTCATCACCCAGGTTCCCGCCGCCCAGCCCATCGCCTGGAGCGCGCCGAAGATCAGCCCGGCGAACAGGATCGTGCCGTAGAAGCCGAGCGTCTGCTGCCAGAAGCCCTCCGGCAGCCTCGGTGAGCCGTCCGGCGCGGTCGCCATCTGCCCGTCGGGGGCGACGAGGAGCGTGAGGACGCCGATCACCGCCGCCGGGAGGACCTGGGTGAGCAGCACGATCGGCACGAGCTGCCGCCAGCCGCGCCGCAGCGCTCCCCAGCAACGGGCGAACCAGGGGCCGATGCCCGCGTGCGGCGGGTTGACGAGCGGGTCCTGCGGGTTGATGCCGGAAGGCCAGCCGCCGGGCATCGGGTAGGCGGCGCCGGGCATCGGATGCGGCGGGTACCCGGGGCCGGGCCAGCCCGCCTGCGGAGCACCGCTCGGGTGGCCCGGCGTGGGGTAGCCGGGCATCGGGGGGTAGCCGGAGGGCGGGACGGCACCCGGCGCGGTCCAGCCGGACTGGGCGCCCCAGCCCGGGGTCGGGGTGCCGTGTGATCCGCTCTGGCCCGGCGGGTACGTGGCGGGCGGACCGCCTCCACCGGGCGGGGTGGCCGGGTCGGCGGGCGCGGCCGGGCCGGGCGGGTTCGGGTGGGGGGGCTGCGCTCCGGACCCGGGTTGCTGCGGAATGCTCGGGCCGTAGCCGGTCTGGTCGGCCCACGGATCGGCGGGTGCCGGGTCGGGAGCGGGCACGGACGGCCCGGTGGCCCTCGACGACGTCGGATCGGTGGCCGGGGGCGCGGTCGGGTCGGCCGGTGGACCGGACGGCGTCGGCGGCACCGGTTCGGCGGGACCCGGCGGAGGCAGATCGGACACGAGCCCTCCTCAGCGGCTACGGCTGGAACGGCTCTCGATCTTCCACTGTGCGCGCTCGCACCGCAGCCCCCCGATCGGCGGACCCGGCTGCGGAACCGCCCGGCGGGCGGAGGTCAGGCGATGACGCGGACGCGCTCGGCCTGCGGACCCTTCTGCCCCTGCGCGATCTCGAACTCGACCCGCTGGCCGTCGTCGAGCGCCTTGTAGCCGTCCATCTCGATCGCGGAGAAGTGGACGAAGACGTCCTGCCCGCCGTCGACGGCAATGAAGCCGTAGCCCTTTTCGGCGTTGAACCACTTCACGGTGCCCTGTGCCACGGTGCACTTCCTCACTCTGCGCGGCGTTCCAAGACCCGGAAACCGGCGGACCGGCACCGGCGGTGCACAGGCTCAGCAATCGGCGATGCTGAATTCAGTGACCGAAATCGCACGCTACACGAGGCGTGACGACGGCGCACGACCACAAATCGGGCATATTCCGGGGGTTGGATGGCCCGGTCGCACACGCGCGCCGGGCCGTCCGGTATGCATGCGGCATGACCAGCGCGACCACCATGACCACCGTCCGCCGGGTCCGGCCGGAGGACGCCGCACGGATGCGGGCGCTCCGGCTGGAGATGCTGGCCGACGCCCCGCTGGCGTTCCTGGAGACAGTGGCCGAGGCCGCGGCCCGGCCGCACACCGAGTTCGCGGCCCGGATCGCGGCCGTCTCCCGTGGCGACCACACCGCGCAGTTCGTGGCCGACCCGGGCGGCCGCCTGGTCGGCCACGCCGGCGGCACCGCCGCGCCGGACGAGCCGGGCCTGACGCTCGTCTACGCGGTCTACGTGACACCGGCCCGGCGGGGCAGCGGCCTGCTCGCCGCGCTCGTCGACGAGGTGGCCGCCTGGTCGCGCGCCTGCGGGCGGCCCGAGCTGATGATGGAGGTGGTGGTCGGCAACGACCGCGCCTACCGGGCCTATCAGAAGCTGGGCTTCGTGGACACCGGGGTACGGGTGCCGCACCCCCGCATCACCGGTCTGTACGAACTCCAGATGCGCCGCCCCGCGTGAGGCCGACCGGGCGCAGTTGTTAAAAGGGGGCCCCTCCTCTACCGGAGGCGTTAAGAAGGGGCCCCTCCTTTCAGGAGTGGCGGCGGCTCTGGACGATGCGGAACCGGTTCGCGACGTACGCGCCGTCGGTGAGCGCCGAGTTGGCCGCCGCGTTCGCACCCGAGCCGTGGAAGTCGGAGAACGCCGCCGACTGGTTGACGAACACCCCGCCGGTCAGGTTGCAGGACAGGTGCACCCCGGCGTCGATCGCCGCCGCCTCGGCCGCGTCCAGCACCGCCTCGTCGGTCGAGTAGACGCCGGCGGTCAGCGCGCCCTTCTCCCCCACCGTCTCGCGCATGATGCGCAGGCTGTGCTCGGTCGAGTCGGTGGCGATGGCGAACGAGATCGGGCCGAACCACTCCCGCGAGTAGATCGCGGTGTCGGACGCGTCCAGCTTCACCACCGTCGGCGTACGCACCACGGCGCCGGGGAAGGACGGGTGCTCGACGGTGCGCGACTCCAGCACCGGCTCGCCGACCTTGGTGACCTCCTCCAGCCGCTCCAGCACGCCGTCGTTGACGATCGCGCCGGTCAGCTCGACGCCCCGGGCCGGGTCGGCGGTCAGCTTGGCGACCGCGCCCGCGATCCCGGCGGCCACCTCGTCGAAGCTCTTGTGCCCCTGGTCGGTCTCGATTCCGTCGCGCGGGATCAGCAGGTTCTGCGAGGTGGTGCACATCTGGCCGCTGTAGAGGGTGAGCGTGAAGCCCAGGTTGCGGCACAGCCCGGCGAAGTCGTCGGTGGAGTCGATCACCACCGTGTTCAGGCCGGCCTTCTCGGTGTAGACGGCGGCCTGCCGGGCGTTCGCCTCCAGCCAGTCGCCGTACTCGGTGGAACCGGTGAAGTCGACGATCCTCACGGCCGGGTGCAGGGCGAGCGTGGTGGCGAGCTTCTCGCCGTCCGTCTCGGTGGCGAGCTGCACCAGGTTCGGGTCGAACCCGGCCTCGGCGAGCACCTGGCGGGCGTACCTGACGGTGATCGCCAGCGGCAGCACCGCCCGCGGGTGCGGCTTGACCACCACCGGGTTGCCGGTGGCGAGCGAGGCGAACAGACCGGGGTACGAGTTCCAGGTCGGGAACGTGTTGCAGCCGATGACCAGCGCGACCCCGCGCGGCACCACGTGGAACGTCTTCGTCATCCGCAGCGGGTCGCCCTTGCCGGCGGCCTTCTCCCACCCGGCGGTCCCCGGGTGGCGGGTCATCTCCGCGTACGCGTACGCGACCGCCTCCAGGGCCCGGTCCAGCGCGTGCGCGCCACCGGCCTGGAACGCCATCACGAACGCCTGGCCGCTGGTGAACTGCACCGCGTTCGCCAGCTCGAAGATGTTCCTGTGCAGCCGGTCCAGGATCTCCAGGCAGACACCGACCCGGGCCTGTGGGCCGGCGTCACGCCAGGCGGGCAGCGCGGCGCTCGCGGCGGACACCAGCTGGTCGGCGCCCGCGTGCGGGTAGCGCACGTCCAGCGCCAGCCCGAACGGGCTGACCTCGGTGGCCACTGTGGTGCCGTCACCGGCCTGGTCGAGCGGGAAGTCGCCACCCAGGTACGCCTCGAAGGCGGCCTTGCCGTCGGCGGCGGCGGTCTCGCCGTACACCCGGGGGCTGGGCGACTCGGGGTAGGCCGACCAGTACCCGCGCTCCGCGATGGCGGTCAGCGCCCGGTCGAGGGTCTCGCGGTGCCTGTCGTACAGGGGGTGCGGGGTCTCCGTCATGCCCGCCATCATGCAACAGAAAGGCACCAGATCAGTAGGGGCGTGTCACAACTTTAGATCGTCAGCTGCCAGTCGACGGAACCGGCGGCCGGGCGGTACCCGAGCTGGTCGTTGATCGCGACCATGTGCCGGTTCGCCGCCGCGTTCCAGGTGTCGACGGCCCGCAACGCCGGTTCGTGCGCCAGCGCGTACGCCAGGTTCCCGGCCTTGCAGAGCAGGCCGAGCCGGTGGCCGCGGTGGTCGGGGTCGACCAGGGTGATCTGCTGCCAGGCATGGTCGGTGCTGCTCGCGTCAATGCTGAGCTGCGTCCACCCGACCAGGCGGCCGGTCGCCTCGTGCACCACGCCGGTGTTGTAGCGGCGTACGCCCCGGGCGTCCAGCGCCCGCTCCGCGTCGCGTACCCGCGCCGCGTCCACCTGCTCCGGCTCCCAGTCCAGCTCGCCCATCGGGGCGTCGAGCAGCAGCCGGCCGTCCAGGTAGGCGACGTCCGCGACGTACTCCTCGGGGGTGTGGTCGCGCCACCGCACCGGCCGGTAACCGGTCGCCGCGGCGCGGGCTCCGGCCAGCAGCGCGGCCAGCCGGTCGCGGTCGAGCCCGGCCACGTCGAGGCGGCGGCGGACGTCGGCCAGCGCCGGCTTGGCGCCCATGGCGGCGGCGAACGCGGCACCGGGGAAGACCCGGCCCTCCTCGCCGGGCAGCGCGGCGGTGGTCGAGCCGACAAGGCGTTTGCCGCCGTGCTCGCGGAGCAGCCGCACGCCGTGCTCGTGCAGCACGCGGCCGATGCCGCGCCGCCGGTACGCCGGGTCGACGGTCAGTTCGACGGTCGCGTTCTCGGTGTTCTCGATCGTGTGCAGGTGCAGCCGGAGCCAGCCCACCGGCAGGCCGTTCAGGCGGGCAACGAGCCAGCGTCCCTCGATGCCGGGCATCGGGTGCGACAGCAGCGCCTCGAAGCGGCGGCGGCAGATCGGCGGGAGGTCCGGCTCGTCGACGGCCTGGGCGGCACAGGCGATCCGGTACGCCGCGTCGAGCGTCTGCCGGTCGTCGGGATCAAGCGGCGTCACGGTCAGCGTCATGTCACCCAGGGTGCGCCGGACACAGCGAAGGGGCCAGCCGTTTTCCGCTGGCCCCTTCGGACGTTGGTCGGGAGGGACGTCCGCACAACGCCTCCGGCGTTGGGTCGCAAGAACTTGAAAAGTCTCCGGCGGATGCCCTCCCGCACGAAGCATCTTGCGCCGTCCGGTTCCTGCCGTCAAGTCCTTGAGGGCGGCTTTCTGGCACTCAGCGCACATCACCGGTTACCCACCGGTCTCACCCGATCCCCCACCCGGGCGAGCCGTCCTCCCCCACCCGGCCACCCCGGCCCGGCCGGGGTGGCGGGAGAAGGGACCGTCAGGCGAGGAGGCCGGCGTCGCGGGCGGCGCGCAGGCTGGGCTTGATGCGGTGGGTGGGGCCGACCTCGCCGGCCACCGCGTCGAGCGTCTTCAGGCCCTCGCCGGTGTTGAAGACGACGGTCTCGGCGGCCGGGTCGAGCCGCCCCGACTCCACCAGCTTGCGCAGCACCGCGACAGTCACGCCGCCCGCCGTCTCGGCGAACACCCCCGTGGTACGGGCGAGCAGCCGGATGCCGGCGCGGATCTCGTCGTCGTCGGCGTAGTCCATCCAGCCGCCGGTACGGCGTACCGCCTCCAGCGCGTACAGCCCGGCCGCCGGGTCGCCGATGTTCAGTGACTTGGCGATGCCGGTCGGCTTGACCGGCGTGATCGTGTCGGTGTCACCGTGCAGCGCGGTGGCGATCGGGTTGCACCCGGCCGACTGCGCGCCGAACACCTTCCAGCCACCGGCCGGTGCCTCGACCAGCCCGATCTCGACCAGCTCGGCGAACGCCTTGTCGATCTTGGTGAGCAGCTCGCCGCTGGCCATCGGGATGACCACCTGGGCCGGGATACGCCAGCCGAGCTGCTCGGCCACCTCGTAGCCGAGCGTCTTGGAGCCCTCGGCGTAGTAGGGCCGCACGTTCACGTTGACGAACGCGGTGTCCTCGAACTCGTCGGTCTCCACCAGCTCGCCGCAGAGCCGGTTCACGTCGTCGTACGAGCCGTCGATGGCGACCAGGTCGCCGCCGTAGACGGCGGTGGTGACGACCTTGCCCTGCTCCAGGTCACCGGGGATGAAGACGATCGACGGCACGCCCGCCCGGGCCGCGTGCGCGGCGACGGAGTTGGCGAGGTTGCCGGTGGAGGCGCAGGCGTAGCGGGTGAAGCCGAGCGACCGGGCCGCGGTGAGCGCCACCGAGACCACCCGGTCCTTGAACGAGTGGGTGGGGTTCGCGCTGTCGTCCTTGACCCAGAGCGGCGCGGTGAGCCCCAGCTCGGCCGCCAGGTGCGGGGCGGCCACCAGCGGGGTCAGCCCCGGGTCGAGCGTGACCCGGGTGGCCGGGTCCTGACCGGCCGGCAGCAGCGGCGCGTACCGCCAGATGTTCTCCGGGCCGGACTCGATCTGCTCGCGGGTGACGGTGGCCAGGGCGGCGGTGTCGTAGTCGACCTCCAGCGGCCCGAAACACTCGTAACAGGCGTGCTGTGCGGCCAGCGGGTACCGCGCCGAACAGGCGCGGCAGACCAGGGCGCGGGCCGGGCTGAGGGTGGTGTCGATACCGGTGGCGACGGGAAGCGTCGACGTCATGTCGAGGAGGTTCCTCTCATCTTTCCCCGCATCGCCGGGTGCGGCGGGGACGGAATTGGCACCTGCCCGCTGTCGCTCGTCGTCGAGCGTGCGGGTGGTTGCCGGGGCGTCTTCGGGCCGTATCCCTCAGCCCCTCTGGATGAGGTATTCAGTTGTGCCGCCGAGTCTATGCGCTGCTCACGGCCGTGCCACCCGGGGATCCCACGCTGTGGGCACCGTCCGGGCCCGCCGGGTGGCATGATCACCGGATGCGCGGATCGGCACGCCTGGCCGGGGCCCTCACCGGCGTGACGCTGCTGGCCGCCTGCGCCCCGGCGCGGGGACCCGCCGACCGGCGGCTGCCCGACCCGCCGCCGTCCGCGGCAGGCGTCGACCCGCTGACCACGGTGCCACCGCGGCCCGGCGCTCCCACGGCCGACCCGAGGCCCGCCGCCACCTGCTCCCCGGAGGGCATCGCCATCACCGAGCTCGGGGTGAGCGCCGCGATGGGGTTGCGGGCGATGGGGCTGGAGCTGGTCAACTGCGGCGACCGGCCGTACGAGCTGCGCGGCTATCCGGCGGTGACGCTCCGGGACGCCGACGGCGACCCGATCAGGGTGCGGGTCATTCCGGGTGCCGCCCCGATCACCTCCGGCTTCGACCAGCCGCCCACCCGGATCGTGCTGGCTCCCGGCGAGCGGGCCGGCGCGGCGCTGATCTGGCGGAACCTGGTCACCGACGCGACAGTGGTGGCCACCGACGGCACCGAACTCGACGTCGCCCCGGTGGCCGGCCGGCCCGCGTACCCGGTGGCCCTGGACGGGCCGATCGACCTCGGCAACACCGGCCGGCTGGGCGTCAGCGCGTGGAAGCGCCAGAAGCCCGGTGCGGCCACCGGCACGCCCACGCCGGCCGTACCACCGCCGCCCACGACCCCGCCGGTCAACCCGCTGTAGAACCGGAGGCCGGTACGGGCGCTGCCGTACCGGACTCCGGTTCGCCGGTGCGGACTCAGGCCGGGACCGAGGCCGTCGGGACCGCCGCGGGCTCGGCGGTGGTGGCACGACGCCGGGCGAGCAGCGCGTCGAGCGCCCAGTTTCCCGGGCCGAGCACTGCCACGAGCAGGAACGACCAGCAGAAGAGCGCGGCCAGCTCGCCGCCGTTGCGGATCGGCAGCAGGCCGTGGGGCTGGTGCACCACGAAGTACGCGTACGCCATCGAGCCGGAGGCGAGCAGCGCGGCCGGACGGGTGAGCAGGCCGACGAGGACCAGCACGCCGCAGACGAGCTGGATCAGCGCCGCCCACCAACCGGGCCAGGTGGCGAACGGGACGGCCTCGCCGGAGCCTCGGTTGCCGCCGAGGACGCCGAATATCGACGCCGCGCCGTGGCATAGGAACAGCAACCCCACAACAACGCGGAACAGGGACAGGACAGGGCCGCTGAGCTGGGTCGGAATCATGTGTGACCTCCTGGGGCGGGTGTTTGACGGCTCCAGGATGGCGATCACATGTATCGATGTTAATCAATTTCTTTGCAGGCGGGACAATTGCATGGGAACGCTCCCATGATATGGGCGGACGCGCCAATGCGGGTACCCCGGCGGTCACCTCAGCTGGTGACGTCCTTGCGGGTGAAGCGCCAGAAGGCCAGGCTCCAGAACAACGTGGCGTAGACGATTGCCGAGAACGCGCCCTTGACGACGTCGTCGGTCTGCATCGGCGTGGACAGCAACCCCAGCCAGGCGCTGCTGTAGTGGGTGGGCAACAGGTTCCGCAGCCCGCCCAGCGCGGTGATCTGGTCCAGGATGCTGGACAGGATCCACAGCAGCACCGCGCCACCGACCGCGCCGAGCGCGGCGTCGGTGGTCACCGACAGCAGGAACGCCAGCCCGGCCACCACCAGCAGCACCACCGCCAGATAGCCGAGCACGCCGAGCAGCCGCAACAACCCGTCCGCCGGTGCCAGCTCGGCCGAGACCTGGCTGCTCAGCGGCTTCCAGCCGTACCGCAGGGTGCCGGCCAGCAGCGCGGTGCCGGCGAGCAACAGCAGGGCCAGCCCGGAGTACGCGAGCGCGACGACCAGCTTCACCGCGAGCAACCGGGCCCGGGGCACCGGCACGGCCAGCAGGTAGCGCAGGCTGCCCCAGCTCGCCTCGCTCGCCACCGTGTCACCGCAGAACAGCGCGACCACCACGACCAGCAGGAACGACGCGGACACCAGGATCGAGAACAGGGTGAAGTTGAGCCCGCCCGAGGTCGCCAGGTCGGCCAGGCTGGAGAACTCGCCCCGCCCGCCGCCGTCGTCGTCCCCGGCGTCGAACTGGAACGCCACCAGGATGATCAGCGGCAGCAGCACCATGAACCCCAGCGCGAGCTGGGTACGCCGGCGCGACGCCTGCCGCCGGAACTCCGCGGCGAACGGGAGCGTGGCCGAGGGCCGGTAACCGGCCGCCGCGCCGCCCGCGCCGGGCCCGGACGTGCCGCCACCAGGCGACGATGCCACAGACGAACCCGCCATCACCGGTCCCCGCTTCCCCGAGAGTTCTCGCCCACCAAAGCGAGGAACGCGTCCTCCAGGCGGCGCCGGGGCACCACCCGGTCCACCCCGATACCGGCGCGGACCAGTTCGGCCACCACCTCGCTGCGGGCGGTGCCGTTGGTGTCGACCACCAGCCCGCCGTCGCCGTCGGGCAGCACCCGTACGCCGTCGAGCCGGTCGAGCACCGTCCGCGCCGCATCAGGGTCGCTCACCTCGAACAGCACGCTCGGCGACTCGCCGACGATCTCCTCCACCGGGCCGGACGCCACGATCCGCCCCTTGTTCACCACCACCGCGTGCGTGCAGGTCTGCTCCACCTCGGCCAGCAGGTGGCTGGAGACCAGCACCGCCCGGCCGTCCGTGGCGTAGCGCTGGAGCACCCGGCGCATCTCGGCGATCTGCGGCGGGTCCAGCCCGTCCGTCGGCTCGTCCAGCACCAGCAGCTCGGGCAGGCCGAGCATGGCCTGGGCGATGGCCAGCCGCTGCCGCATGCCGTGGCTGTACTTCTTCGTCCGCCGGTGCACCGAGTCGCCCAGGCCGGCGATCTCCAGCGCCTGGTCGAAGTGCGCGTCCTCCCACGGCCGGCCGGTCGCCCGCCAGTACGCCTTGAGGTTGTCCAGCCCGGACAGGTGGGGCAGGAAGCCCGGCCCCTCGACCAGCGCGCCGATCCGGGAGAGCACCGGCGAGCCGGGCACCAGCCGGTGACCGAAGACGTAGATCTCCCCGGCGGTGGGCTGGGTCAGCCCCATCAGCACCCGCAGCGTCGTGGTCTTGCCCGCGCCGTTGGGCCCGAGCAGGCCGACCACCTGGCCGGGGTGCACCTCGAAGTCGACGTCGGAGACCGCGACGAAGCCGTCCGCGTACTCCTTGCGCAGGTTGCGCACGGCGAGCGGGACGCCCGCGTACTCCGGGTGCACGGAGTCGTCCTGGCGGCGGTGCCGGCGGCGGGTGAGCAGCACGACCACGACGAGCCCGGCCGCGATCGCGGCCAGCAGGCCGGCCAGCGCCCAGCGCCAGATCGCCGCCGTGGTGGGGATCGGCGCGGCGTCGACGGTGGGCAGCGTCAGCGGCCCGTCGGCCAGCGCCACCGTGTGCACGGCCGGTTCGGCCGGCGAGGCGTACGCCTGGTCCGACGTCGCCACCACGAGCCGCAGCCGGTGCCCGGCCTCGACCCGCCGGACGATCCCCGGCAGCGTGACGGTGACCGGCGTGGCCGCCTCGACGGTGGGCGGCAGGCCGGTCAGGCGCACCGGCGCGACCAGGCCGGACGGCAGCGTCGCGGCGCCCTGCGGGTCGACGTCGTAGAGCTTCACGAACAGCACCGCCTCGCCGGTCGCGGAGGCGGCCCTGATCCGCACGGTGGGCGCGCCCACCACGTCCACCGGCTCGTCCAGCGGCGCGGACTCGAAGCGGGCGTGCTGGCCGGGGATGTCACCGGCCACGCCGTCCAGCAGCGAACCGAGCGCGCCAGCGAACGGCACCGAGGAGATCGCCGCCGGGTTGCCGTTGGGCGGTACGGCGACCGGCTGGGGCGGACCGGCGAGCGTCACCTCGCGGCGGCCCTCACCGGTCAGGCCCGGATAGTCGGCGGTACGGAAGCCGGTCGCCACCAGGCCCCGGTCCAGCGCGTCGAACCCGGCGATCCGGGAGAACGTGAACGTGTCGCCGGGCGCCGCCCCGTCCCCCTTGACGTAGTGGTCGAGCCACTGCGCGGTCAGGAACTTCACCCGGTCGGAGTCGGAGGTGGGTCCGGAGCCGCCGTCGTGGCCGCCGGTGAACCAGGCGACCCGCACCGGCGTGCCGGCGGCGGCGATGCCCCGGGCGTTGGCGTCCGCCTCGGCCAGCGGGAACAGCGTGTCCGCCTCGCCCTGCACCAGCAGCGTCGGCGACTTGATCCGGTCCAGCACGCCGGCCGGTGACGACCGGCGCAGCAGCTCGACCGCCGCCGCGTCGGCTCGGCCGGTGGTGGCGATGCGCAGGTACGCGGCGCAGACGTCGGCCGCGAAGCGCCCGCACGCCGGGTCGGCGGCGCCGGCTGGCGCGCGACCGGAACCGGTGCCCGGCCCGGCGCCCGGCTGCGGGCTCGGCGGGCCGGCCGACTCGGGAGCGCCCTCCGGCGCGGCGGCGGTGGCCCCGGAGAGCCCGGCCGGGCCGGAGCCGGCGTTTCCGCCGCCGCCGAAGAAGATGCCGGCCCAGCCCTTCTTGAACACGCCGTCGGCAGGCTGCCGGCCGCTGCTCTCCGGCAGGAAGGCGCGGGACAGGTCGTTCCAGGTGATCATCGGGACGATCGCGTCGATCCGCTGGTCCTGCGCGGCGAGCAGCAGCGCCAGGCCGCCGCCGTACGAGCCGCCGACCACGCCGACCCGGGGGTCGCCCGGCGAGTCGAGGCGGATGTCCGGGCGCGCGGCGAGCCGGTCGAGCAGGCGCTGCGCGTCCCGCACCTCGTAGTCGGGGTTGTCCAGGTGGATCTGACCGCCGCTGCGCCCGAAACCGCGGGCGGTCCAGGTGAGCACCGCGTACCCACGGGCGACCAGGTCCTCGGCGTCCGGGCGGACCGAGTCCTTGGTGCCACCGAAGCCGTGCGCCAGCAGCACCGCCGGCACCCGCTTCGACGCCGACGCGTCCGCCGGCAGGTATAGCGTCGTGTCCAGATCGACCGGCTCGTCGCCGGAGGGCCCGGAACGCACTGTCACAGTCGTCGACTCGGTCCGGAAGTCCGCGCCGCGCGGCCGGGCCGTCCAGACCAGCGCGGCGGCGACGAGAACGATCACCACCACTGCGGCGACGGTGCGGCGCGGACGGCCGGCCAGGGCGCGCCGGAGCCGCGCGGCGGTTGATCTCATGCGGCACACGGTACGGGCCGGCGGCTGAGCATTCGCTGAGATCCGCCGTACGTCTGTCCGGTTGCACCGTTCGTCGCGTGGCGTCCCTCATCCGCCAAAGGTCCAGAGCATCCCAGCGAGACGTATTCGGATCATGTGAATTCACATCTACCGGCGCAAACCAGCGTCGATGTCATTTCTCGGCAACACGATCACACGCTACGTGCCTTTCGCCCCGACACAGGGTGACCCGAAGTGGACTGACGTGAAGCCGACTCATCGGCCGAGGTCACACCCGCATCCGGTTCGACTAATTTTCCGGTCCGGTGCACGGGACTGCGTACGGCGACCTCCCGGCGCACCGACCGCCCCGCCGTCGCCGGAGGAGACACACCATGACAGTCCCCGCGTCGCGGGTCCGTCGGCGGCCCGCCGTACCGGGCCGTACGCTCGCCCTGGTGCTGGCACTGGCACTGCTGGCCCCGCTCGGGCTGATCTTCATCCAGGCCGAGCGCGACTACGCCGACGACCACGACCTGGCCAGCCGGGAACGGCTCGGCGTCCGCTACCTGCGCGCCCTCGGGCCGGTCACCGACACCCTGGTGGAGGCCCAGGCCATCGCCGTCGCCGAAGGCGCCGTGTCCCGCGCCTCGCTCGCTGCCGCCATCGAGGGCGTCGCGGAGGTGGACAACGCCGTCGGCGACGAGTTGCGCACCCACGAACGCTGGGCCGGGCTGCGGGCCAAGTTGGAGTCGCTGCCCGACCGCGGGATCGGCGACCCCGAGGCGGCGTACCGGGCCTACGGCGAGGCGTCCGACCTGCTGCTGGCCCTCTACCGCAAGGTACGGGAGAGCTCCGGCCTGATCCGCGACCCCCGCGCCGACTCGTTCTTCCTCCAGGACGGCATCGGCGGCGACCTGCCCACCGCGACGGTGCTGGCCGGACGGCTCGTCGACCTGGCCCGGCTGGCCGCCAAGCGCCCCGCCGACCAACGCGCGAGGACGGGCGCGGAGCTGGCCGAGCTGCGGGTCGCCGCGCTCGGTCCCGCCACCGACCTGGTCACCGACCTGCGCTCGGCGGTGGACAACTCGGAGAGCACCGACCTGGGCGCCAACGTACTCACCCCGCTGGACACCTACCAGCGTTCGCTGGAGACGTTCGCGGTCTACTCGGCGCCCGGCGGCGGCCGGTCCGCCCCGGGCACCGACCAGCTCACCCGCGCCGGGCTCAGCGCGCAGAACGCCGCCAAGCAGCTCCGGACGGTCATCCTCGACCAGCTCGACGCGCTGCTGCGGGAACGGCTCGACGACCTGGATCGGGACCGGCTGCTGGGCCGGATCGCGGCCGGGGCGGCGCTGGTGCTGATCGCCGGGATCGTCGCTCTGCAGGTGGCCGCGCTGCGCCGGGACCAGTTCCGCACGGCCGCGGCACGCCGGGAGCCGGCCGAGGCCCCGCCGGCGCCGCCGCTCGCCGCGCCCGAGACCGACCGCCGGCCGGTCGCGGTGGGGCGCGGCATCGACTCCGACGGGTGGAGGCCGTTCGATGCTGCTCGGTAGCCTGCGGATCCGGGGCAAGCTCGCCCTGCTGGTGATCATCCCGCTGCTCAGCATGGTCGGGCTGGCCGTACCCGTGGTCATCGACCGGGTGTCCGCCGCCCGGCAGGCCGCCGACACCGCCGAGACCGTCCGCATCGCCAGCCGGGTCGGCAGCCTGGTCCAGGATCTCCAGCAGGAACGCCTGCTCTCGGTCGGGCTGCTGCTGCGGCGGGTGAGCCGCACCGAGCTGATCCAGAAGTCGGCGACCGTCGACGACCGGGTCGCCGACCTGCGCGCCGAGCCGCTGCCGGCGCCGGTCCGGGCGAGCCTCGACCAGGTACGCCGGCTGGAGGACGTCCGGAACGCCACGCTCGCCGGCCGCGCCACGCCGCAACAGATCCTGACCGTGTTCGGCGAGGTCGACACCGCCCTGATCGACGCGCTGCGGCTGCCCTTCCAGGTGGACACCGACACCGCCGCCGGACGGCAGGTGCTCGCCCTGGACGCGCTGCTGCGCGTCGACGAGGCCCTCAGCTCGTGCACCACCCAGATCGTGCTGGTCAAGGCGACCGGCGACCCGCTGGTGTCCCGGGCGTTCGTGGCCTGCATGGCGGCGCTCAACGTCGACAACCGGCGGTTCCGCAAGCTGATCACGCCCGAGCAGCTCAAGGTGGCCGAGCTGGACGACGCGGCGGTGGCCGCCCGGACCAGCCCGACGTTCCTGGTGGACAGCCTCCGCGACCCGGACGGGGCGATCGCGCCGGTGCCGCTGGACGTGCTGTTCCCCTCGGCCCGGTCGATGATCACGCTGGGCCAGTTCGTGGAGAAGAAGGTCGTCGCGGACGTCATCGCCGAGACGCGCGCCCGGGAACGGGAGGCGCTGACCGCGGCCTGGCTGGTCAGTCTCGCGGCGGCGGCGATCCTGCTCGTCGTGGTGCTGCTGAGCATGACGGTGGCGCGTACGGTGGCCCGGCCGCTGAGCCGGCTCACCCGCTCCGCCGAGCGGGTCGCCCGGGTCACCGAGGCCGAGCTGACGCGGGTCGCCGACGACGAGTCCGAGAGCGTCCCCCCGGTACGCCTCGACCCGGTGGAGGTCAGCGCCCGGGACGAGATCGGCGACCTGGCCCGCGCGTTCGACAGGGTGCAGCACACCGCCGCCCGGCTGGTCGAGCGGCAGGTCGCCGGCCGGCGCAACGTGGCGCAGATGTTCGGCCATGTCGGCCGGCGTACGCAGAACCTCGTCGGCCGTCAGATCGCGCTCATCGACCGGCTGGAACGGCAGGAGACCGACCCGGGCCGCCTGGAGCACCTCTACCGGCTGGACCACATCTCCAGCCGGTTGCGCCGCAACGCGGGCAGCCTGGTGGTGCTCTCCGGCGCCACCGGCTCGGACGGCCACGTGGCGCCGGTCCCGCTGGCCGACGTGGTCCGGCTCGCGCTCGGTGAGATCGAGGACTACACCCGCGTCGACGTGGAGGTCGCGCCCGGCGTGGCGGCGGCACCCGCCATCGTCGGCGACCTGGTGCTGACGCTCGCCGAGCTGATGGAGAACGCCACCTCGTTCTCGCCGCCGCACACCCGCGTGGTGGTGACCGGTGAGCTGACCGACGGCGGGGCCCGGCTGGTCGTGGTCGACCACGGCATCGGCCTGACCGAGGACCGGATGGTCGAGGAGAACGCCCGGTTCACCCGGCGGGAACGCCTCGACCTCGCCCCGACCGAGGTGCTCGGCCTGTTCGTGGTCGGCCGGCTGGCCCGCCGGCACGGCTGGAGCGCCCGGCTGAGCCACACCCCCGGTGGTGGCGTCACCGCCGCCCTGGAGATCCCGGCCGCCTCGCTCGTGATCCGCCGCCCCGAGCCGGTCGGCGTCAGCGCCGGCCGGGCCGCTGTGCCCGGCACCCGCGAGCCGGAGCCGCCGGCAGTGGAGGCGCCGGCCGGCTTCGACGTCGAGTTGCTGAGCCGGGCCACCCGCAGCATGTCCAGCGGTGACCCGTGGAACGCCTTCGGCAGCCAGGCCGGCGAGGCAGAACCGGCCGAGGAGCCGGGACAGCCCGCCGGCGGCCCGCCGCCGGTCTGGCCGCCGTCGGCCGTACCGCTTGCCGGCCCGGCCGCGCGTGCCGGGCACGTCGCCCCGCCGACCCCGGTCGTCGGCCCGGCCCCGGCCGCTCCCCCGGCCGCCGGGCCGGCGACCGGCCCGACCCGGACCCCGCAGCCCGCCCGCCCGGCCCTGGCGCCGTCCGCCGGGCCGACGCTCGCACCGCCGCCCACCGGCCCGGCCCTGGTGCCGCCGCCCACCGGCCCGGCGCTTGTGCCGCCGCACCGTCCGGCGCAAACGCCGGCGGCGGGCCCGGCCGCGGCCCCGGCGCTCGCACCGCAGCACCGTCCCGGGCTCGCACCGCAGCACCGGCCGGCACCCGCGCCGCCGCCGGGTGGTGCCCGCCCGCCGGCACCGGCCGGGTCACCGCCGGCCATGCCGGCGCCGACCGGGCCGAACCCGGTCGGCCCGCCCGCCGGCCGGCCCGGCACCCGGTCGCCGATCCGGCAGCGGGTACCCGGCGCGAACCTGCCGGCCGCCCCGCCGGCCGCGCCGGCCGGTCCGGCCACCGGCGGTCCGCTGATCGGCGTGCCGGCGGATCCGTCGAGCGTCCGGGCCCTGGTCGAGGAGTTCGAGGACGGGGTACGGCGGGCCCAGGGCGACGTCGGCGGCACACCTCCGGTGGCGGAACGTCCCCGGCTCAGCCGGCGGGTGCCCGGCGCGAACCTGTCCGTCGCTCCGACGCAGTCCGTGCCCCCCACCAGCTCCGACCCCGGCGATCCCGTCGAGGTCCGCAACCGGATCAGCGAGTTCGAGGCGGGCGTCGCCCGTGCTCTGCGCGAAGTCAGTACCGACCGCCGCTACGAAGAGGACCCATCACGGTGACCAGCCCCTTCCTCCACGAGAACGTCGAACAGAGCACCGCCACCGGCGACCTCAGTCCCGAGGCACGCACCTTCAACTGGCTGCTCGACTCGTTCACCTCCAGCACCGCCGGGGTGATGGAGGCGATCGCGGTCTCCTCGGACGGGCTGCTGATGGCCATGTCCGCGATCAAGGACCGGTCCAACGCGGAACGGCTCGCCGCCGTCGTCTCCGGCATGACCAGCCTCGCCGGGGGTGCCGCCAGCTGGTACGCGCTCGGCGCGCTCAACCGGGTGATCGTCGACATGGCCGAGGGGTACCTGCTCATCAGCGCGATCAGCAGCGGCTCGGTCCTCGGCGTCGTCGCCGACCGCACGGCCAACCTGGGCACCGTGGCGTACGAGATGACGCTGTTCGCCGGCCGGGCCGGCGGCGCGCTGAGTCCCCGCCTGATCGCCGAGCTGAAGAACGCCGTACAGCAATGATCCCGGGGGCCGCCGGCGCGGACCCGGAGCCGGAACCCGGCATCCGGATCCGCCCTTTCCTGAACGCGTCCGCTCCGGCACCGGAGCCGGACGCGGTCGACGGGGAGCCGACCGGCCCACGCCCCTTCGTGCTGACCTCCGGACGGGTGGACGGCGACCCGGCGATCGGCCTGGAGACCCAGGTCACCGCTCACCCGGGCAGCACCTCGTGGGCGGTGACCGCCCGGTTGGCCCCGGAACTCGCGGCGATCGTCGCGATCTGCGCCGAGCCCGTCTCGGTGGCCGAGATCTCCGCCCGGACCCGGATGCACTTCGGGGTGACCCGGGTGCTGGTCGGCGACCTGCGCGCCGCCGGCCATCTCGACGTGCACGTCGCGGACGTCGACGACGCCCTCGATCCCGACATCATCCTGCGAGTGATTGATGGACTTCGTGCGATCTCCTGAATGGCCGGCAGCCGCCACGGGCGGGCCGGCCGCCAACAGCGCGCCGAGCCGCTACGGCGGCCCGGCGCCGCTGATCGGCCGGGCCACACCACCCCCGCCCACCCCGCCGCTGCCGTACCTGCCGCCGGGTGTGCCGCCGGCCGAACCGGCCCCGATCGTCAGCCGGGTGCCGGCGCCCCGGCCGCCGATCCCGGTGAAGATCCTCATCGCCGGCGGCTTCGGGGTCGGCAAGACCACCACAGTCGGCGCGATCTCCGAGATCGCGCCGCTGACCACCGAGGCGGAGATGACCACCGCCGGCATCGGCATCGACGACCCGGGCGGGGTCGCCGGGAAGACCACCACCACCGTGGCCATGGACTTCGGCTGCGTGACGATCGACCGCAGCCTGAAGCTCTACCTCTTCGGTACGCCCGGCCAGGCGCGCTTCGGCTTCATGTGGGACGACCTGGCCCGGGGCGCGCTCGGCGCGCTCGTGGTGGTGGACAGCGCCCGGCTCGACGACTGCTACCCCGCGATCGACTTCTTCGAGCGGTCCGGGCTGCCGTTCGCGGTGGGCGTCAACGCCTTCGACGGCCGGCTGGCCCTGGACCTGCCGTCGATCCGCTGGGCGCTGGCGATCGGTGAGCACGTGCCGCTCGTGCAGTTCGACGCCCGGGACCGCCTCTCGGTACGGGACGCCCTGCTCGTCGTCCTGGACCGCGCGCTGGACCGGGCGACCCGATCCCGGGCAGGCTGAGAACCGGCAGTCGTTTCGATCCGTTGTCTGGCGAAGGGGTGGACGCCATGAGAGGTGATCTGGACGAGACACTGGCCCGGATGGCCCGGCGCGAGGAGGCGCTGCGCCGCCGGGGGCCGATGGCCGGGCAGCCCGCCGGTACGCCCGAGCGGGACGTGCCGGCGGAGACGGCGGAGATGGCGGAGCCGGCGGACGAGCCGGGCGACGGGCGGGCGGGGCACGGCGCGTACCGGCTGCGCGGCGGCGACGCTCCGGTGCGGCGTGACCCGGTCGAGGAGGTCGCCGAGGCGGTCCGCCGGGTGGTGGCCGAGCACCCCGGACTGGCCGTGACGCTCCGCGTGGAGCTGGGCGAGCAGGCGTACCCGCTGCGGGTCTCCTGGTCCGGCACCGCGGTGACGGTGGGCCCGGCGGCGCCGCCCGCGCCGCCGCCGGCATGGCCCATGTCGGTGAAGACGGTGCCGGCACCCGGCCACGACCCGCTGGAGTCCGACCCGGCGGCCCGGCTGGCCGAGATGATCCGGCGCGACCCCTCGCTGCTGGACGACCCGGGCCCGCGCTGACCGGGCACCTGATGATCCGGGCGGCTACTGTCGGCGGGTGGCCGAACCCGACCTGACCCTGACCGCGACGCTGCGGCCGGCCGCGCTGGACGCCCGCCGCGGTGTGGTGCGCCTGCACCCCGAGGTGCTCACCGCGCTGGCGCTGCGGCCCGGCGACCCGGTACGCCTGACCGGCCGCCGGGTCACCGCCGGGATCGCGGCCGCCGCCGAGGCGAGCACCAGCGGCGCCCTGTTGCACGCCGACGACCTGCTGCTGGGCAACCTCGGCCTGCGAGCCGGCGGTCAGGTCACGGTGAGCCCGCTACCGGCGACCCCGGCACGCCGGCTCACCCTGTCCGGCCCGCCCGCCGTGGTCGCCGCGGTCCCGCCGGAGATGCTGCGGCTCGCGCTGCTGGGCAAGGTGGTCACCGCCGGGGACGACGTCTCGCTGCTGCCGCAGGACGTGCTCCCGGACGCCGCCGTGCGCGGCCTGATCGAGGCCGCGCGGCGCAGTCTCGCCAGTTCCGTCGGGTACGCCTGGACCAGCACGCTGCTCACCGTCGTGTCGGCCGAACCGGCGGTCGGCGCGCTCGTCACCATGGACACGGTAGTGGGCTGGGAACACGGCCCCGCCACCCGCGGCTCCGGCCCGGCGTCCTCGGCCTCCACCGCACGCGTCTCCGCCCCCGCCACGCCGCCCGGGACGGAACCCGACAGGGACCTGCTCGGCCCGGAGGACGCGCCCGACGTGGACGAGCTGCCCGGCCTGCGCGCCCAGGCCGAGGAGCTGACCGAACTGCTGGACCTGGGCTTCCACCACCGCGAGGTGCTGGGCCGGCTCGGCACCACCGTCTCGCTCGGTGTGCTGGTGGAGGGCCCGGCCGGGTCGGGCAAGTCCGCGCTGGTGCGCGCCGTCGCCGCCAGGGTCGGCGCGGGCGTCCGGCCGCTCTGGGCGCCGGAGCTGGCCGCGCTCACCGACGACGCGGCGGCCGGCCGGCTGCGCGAGGCGGCCTCGGCGGTACGCGCCGGTGGCACCGCCGTGCTGCTTGTCACCGATGTGGAGGCGATCGCCCCGGCCGACGAGCCGGGTCCGCTGGCCACCGTGTTCCGGCAGGTGGTGGCCGAGACGCTGCGGGCCGGCGTGGCTGTGGTGTGCACGACCGGACGCCCCGAGGCGGTGGACCCGGCGCTGCGCGGCCCGGACCTGCTCGCGCTGCGGATCACCGTGCCGCTGCCCGACGCGGCGCTGCGCCGCGAGCAGTTGACGGTGCTGACCCGCGAGGTGCCGCTCGCCGGTGACGTCCGGCTGGACGAGGTGGCCGGCCGTACCCCCGGGTTCGTCGCGGCGGACCTGGCGGCGCTGGTGCGCGAGGCCGGGGTACGCGCGGCGCTGCGCCAGAAGACGGCGGAGACCCCGAGCGTGGCGATGGCCGACTTCACCGCCGCGCTGGAGGTGGTCCGGCCGACCACGATGTCCGCGTCCACGCTGGAGCTGGCGTCGGTGACGCTCGACGACGTGGGCGGGCTACACGAGGTCAAGCAGACGCTCACCGAGTCGGTGCTGTGGCCGCTCACCTATCCGGACACGTTCGCCCGGCTGGGCGTGACGCCGCCACGCGGGGTGCTGCTCTACGGTCCGCCCGGCTGCGGCAAGACCTACCTGGTGACCGCGCTGGCCGGCTCCGGACGGGCGAACGTGCTGTCGGTCAAGGGCGCGGAGCTGCTCTCGAAGTGGGTGGGTGAGAGCGAGCGGGCGGTCCGGGAGCTGTTCCGCCGCGCTCGCCAGGCCGCGCCCACGCTGGTGTTCCTGGACGAGGTGGACGCGCTGGCCCCGGTACGCGGGCAGGCCACCGACGGCGGTACGACCGACCGGGTGGTGGCGGCGCTGCTGACCGAACTGGACGGGGTGGAGGCGCTGCGCAACGTGGTGGTGGTCGGTGCGACCAACCGCCCTGAGCTGGTCGACCCGGCGTTGCTGCGTCCGGGCCGGCTGGAACGGCTGGTCTACGTGCCCCCGCCGGACGGTCCGGCCCGTACGGAGATCCTCCGCGCGTCCGCCCGGGACGTCCCGCTCGCGCCGGACGTGGACCTCGACGCGCTCGGCGCCGAGCTGGACGGCTTCTCCGCCGCCGACTGCGCCGCGCTGATCCGGGAGGCGGCGCTCGCCGCCATGCGGGAGTCGTTGAACGCGAGCACCGTGACCGCCGCGCACGTCGAGGCGGCCCGGGCCCGCGTCCGGCCCTCCCTGGACCCGGTGCAGCTCGCACACCTGGAGTCGTACGCCACCGGCCGGTAGCGACCGGCCGGCTCCCCGGGCGGCCGGTCAGCTCCCAGCGCGAGGGCGCGCGGCCGGTCAGCTCTCGCCACGGCGGCGCGCGGCCGGGCGGCGGGGCGGCTCCGGGACACGGCGGCGGCGCCCGGGTTCCCCGCGCCCGCGCGCCTGCCGGTCGCGGGAACGCTCCGCCGCCGACCGGACCGGCTGGCCGGCGTACTCGTCGTCGCCGAAGTCGTTGCCCTCGTCGTAGGCGGCGTACTCGTCGTCCGCAGGCCCGGCGTCACCCCGCTCCTCCCGGAGCGCGGTCGCGTGGTCCCTGACCACCCGGGAGTCCTCGATCTCGCCGCGCCAGCCCTCGACCGCGTCCGGGTCGAGCACGGTCCGGGTCATCACGTGCCGGACGAAGTGCCTCAGCTCCAGCCGGACCCGGCGGCCCTGGGCCCGCCACAGGTTGGCGGTGTGCTCGACGAGGCCGCGCGGGTGGTACTCCAGCACGACCAGGATCCGGGTCAGTTCCGGGGCGACCTCGTGGAAGCTGACGGTGCCGTCGACGGAGCCCTTCTCGCCTGTGGACCGCCAGTGGACGAGCCGGTCCGGGACCTGCCGGACGATCGTGGACTGCCAGCTCCGGCGCGACCAGAGCATCCGCGCCGTCCAGGTCATCTTCTCGTCGGCGTCGCAGTCGGCCCGCTCGACCTTCCGCATGAAGCTCGGGAAGTCGCCGAACGTCGTCCACTGGTCGTACGCGACCCGGACCGGCACGCCGACCTCGATCGCCTCGACGATGTTCGTGACCCTTGGCGTACGGCCGTCCTCCCGGCCTCCCCTGCGCACGCCGAGCGCCGCCATCAGCTTCTCCCTACCGCCGGCCAGGCCGGCCTGGACCATCGCCTTGACCGGGGAGGCGCCCTTGGCGAGCCGGTGCGCGCCGGTGGCGGCGGCCACCAGGCCCGGATCGCCGTCGCGCTTCGCGTACTCGCTCAGCCGCCCGGTGGCGTCGGTGACCCGGTCGGTGATCACCTGCACGGCCCGCTCACCGAGTGCGGCGGCGAGGTTGCGCAGCTCGCCGCCGATCTGGTCGCGGGCCCGGTCGGCCAGGCTGCTCGTCGCCACGGCTCACCGCCCCCGTTCGGCAGGGGCCGGCTGGTCGTCCAGCTCCGGCTCCTCATCGGGCGCGGAACGCTCCTTCCCCGGCGCGGAGCGCTCGGCGGCCGGGCGGGCGGTGCCGGTCCTGCGGCGCAACGCGTCGGCGCCCCCGCGCAGCCGTCCGCCGATGGCGTCGATGCCGTTGCCGGCGGCGGCGGTCGCGGCCGCCCGCCCGGCGGCCACCAGCGGCGGGCCCAGCCCACCGAGGCTGCGCAACTGCGGGCTCGCGGCCATCAGGTCCGCGCCGAGCTGCTTCAGGCCCCCGGGGTGCCGGCTGGCCCGCCCGGCGGCGACCGCCGCGGCGAGCGTCAACGCGGTACGCATCTTCTTCCGGCGACCCAGCAGGTAGCCGAACCCGACGGCGAACGCCACCCGTGCTCCGCTTCTCATCCGCTCTCCTTCGCGCTCCCCGGGAAGTCGCGGGCCCGGAGACGCGGGCTACCCGTCAGCCCGTCGGAGAAACGTCTCCGCACGAGCGCGGGCCGCCCACCGAGGCGGTGCCGGGCGGGAGGACCGGATGCGGGGATTCAGCGGATCGGCAGGGCGGAGTCCAGGGACATCCGAGCGCGGAGTTTCCCGTCTTCCTCGCGCAGTTCCGCGCCGCACTTACGCAGCACCGAGATCGCACCCGCGTTGTCCGGGGTGGTGTCCGCTACCACTGTGTGCATCCCGGCCGCGGCGGCGGCGTGCAGCAACTGGCGCAGCGCGGCGACGCCCAGGCCCCGGCCGCGCGCCGACCGGCCGAGCCACATGCCGGTCTCCACGGTTCCCGGCTCGTCCCGGCGCGTCATCCGCACCATGCCGACCACCTCGCCGCCGGAGACGATCGCGTACATGACCGTGCCGGTGGGGCCGTTCAGTCCGCCGAGGCTGGCGCGGTGGAACTCGCGGAACGCGTCGCGGCGGGCCAGCGACCAGCCCGCCGGGGCGTCCACCGGAGGCATGACGTCCTCCGGTTCCGCCTCAGCCGCCGCTACGGAGAGCAACGGTTCCAGGTTCCGTTCGTCCACCGGCTCCAGCCGTACCGCACCCGTCACGTCGCGAAGTCTGCCGCCCGCTGTCCGAGTCGTCCACCGCTTTGGAGAGGGATTGCCGCTATGGCCGAACGCCTCGTCCGGTCGTACCCCCGGGGTGTTCCCACCTCACGCTGCGTTGTCATCCGACCGGTCGTTCCGGGGTGAGCGTGGTCACGGGCGGGGATCGAACTCGCAGAGCACGGCCGAGGCGTCGTCGGTGCGCTTGTGCCGTCGCAACCGGTCCGGGTGCTCCCGCTCGGCCGCGCGGACCCGGTCGATCAGCCCTTCCGGGCCCTCCCGGGTGAGCACCTCCAGCAGCCCGGCCCAGTCGAGGAGGCCGAACTGGTCGACCACGCAGGACACGCCGTCGCTGAGCAGCGCGGCCCGGCGCAGCGCCCCCGGCCCGCGCAGCGGAAGCGTCCCGGTCAGCGCGTGGTACGCCGCGTCCGGGTCGGTCGCCGCCGCCCAGTAGCCGTGGGTGCGGTTCATCCGGGTCCGCTGCACTGTCGTCGCGCGCCGGAACCGGGTCGCCGGATCGGTCTCGCCGTCGGGCAGCGCGGCGGCGGTACGGCGCAGGTCCGTCACCGCGGCCGCCAGCCGGTCGTCGGTGACCACCTCGATCCCGCGGTCGGTGTCGAGCACCAACGGGCTGTCGCAGAGCACCAGGTAGTCGACCCGGTCGCCGCTTTCCCTCAGCAGGCAGACGGTGGACGACGGGGTGCCGGGATGGTCGAGGTCGCACGCGCCGCCGTGGTCGGCCCGGACCGCGAGGATCGCCGCCGCGAGGCTGCTCACCAGCGTGGCGGCGGGGCGGGCCGCGATCGCCAGGCCGACCCGGGCGGCCAGGTGCCGGACGAACCAGGCGGGACCGTGTACGCAGCCGGTGTCGAAGCCCTCGGGCACCGTGGCCCCGTCGAGGACGCCGACGAGCGGGCCGAACCGGAAGACCACGTCCTCGTTCTCCGCGCGGCCCGGCGCCGGGTCGGAGGCGGAACGCACACGCATCACCGGTGCCTCCCCGGTCGGGCGGGCCGGTCCGCAGCCGATCGCGTACCGCCGGTCTGGTGCCCCCATCGTCGCCCTCCGTCCGTCGTCGCCGGCCGCCTACCCGGACCGCGCCCGGTCATCCGCCGCCGCCCCGATCGAGGTAACTGTGCGTCATCGACGCCAGACCTTCGGTAGCGTCGAACGCGACGGGTCGGTGGCGTTGACAGGGGGTACGAGATGTTGGAGCGGCTGCACGAGGGTGGCATCCGGGCGGAGCACGCCTACCTCGCCGGATTCGTCAGCATCGGCCTCTCGGTCACGAGCTGGTTCCTTTCCAAGCACATGGAGCGCGCCGGGGTGGCGCGGGCGGACCGCTGGGGCATCTTCATCGGCGAGTGGGCGCCGACGTTCTTCGCCATCGGCAACGGGCTGCGCACATACGAGAAGTGAGCCCGGTCAGCGTCGCCGGTTACGGGCGCGCGACGACCGCAGCCGGCGCAGCCGGCCGACCAGCACCGGCTCGGCGGCGAGCGCGGCCGGCTGGTCGAGCAGGGCGTTCAGCAGCTGGTAGTAGCGGGTCGCGGAGAGCCCGAACGTGTCCCGGATGGCCTGTTCCTTGGCGCCGGCGTGCTTCCACCACTGCGCCTCGAAGGCGAGGATCCGCTGCTCCCGCTCGGTGAGGCCGGTCGGCGTGGCGACCGCGTCGGTCGCGTCTGCCGCATCCGGCTCGACCGGCGCGGCGGACTCGACGGGCGACGACCCGGGCTCGGCCGGTCGCGCGGACTCCGACGGCGCGTCCGGCTCCGGCGGTGCCGTGGACTCGACGGGAGGAGCGGTGCGCGGCGGCGGAACGGTCCCGCCCGCGTGGCGCGTACCCGCTGCCGGGCCGGACCGGTCGACGGCGGCCCGCTGCGGTGCGTCGGCGGACATGGCGCTCCTCTCCGACGGCGGGTGACCGGCACGCGGAACGCGCCGGCCGGGGGAGCCCCAGCGTAACCAGGGCCGCCCCCGGCCGCATCGGACGCGGGGCCCGCGCCGCCGGCCGGAGCCGGCGGCGCGGACCAGGTCAGGCGATGTCCCGCCGCCGCATCGTCCAGAACGCGGCCACGAGCGCGCCCACCAGCGCCACGCCGAACACCACCGCCGACTGCTGCCAGGTGACCAGGTACGTCGCCGGCTCGCAGGAGCCCTGGGAGAACTGGCAGGTGTCGTAGTCGAACAGCTCCGCCTGCTTCAGGAACCACGACTGGGCGTACGTGGACAGCACGTACCGGTCCCCGAACTGGACCCCGAGCACCGCCACCGCGATCCGGATGCCGATCTCGCTCACCGCGAAGATGCCCACCGCCGCGCCCAGCGCCATCGCCGTGTGCCGGCCGAGCGAGGCCAGCGCGAACCCGACCGCCGCCACGAGCAGCGTCATCCCCAGCGCCCGCAGCCCGTCCAGCCCGATCGACTGCCACACTCCGGAGGTCATCTTCGCGGTGCTGCCGCGCTGGCTGGCGATCAGCCAGAACGCCGCCGTCCACAGGGCGCCGAGCACCACCGTCAGGCCGAACACTGTGGTGAGCAGGGCCGCCAGCTTGGTGCCCAGCACGGTGAGCCGTTTCGGCCGCCAGAGCAGCAGGTTCATCATCCCGCCGGTGTTCCACTCGGCGCCCACGAAGGAGGCGCCGACGATGAAGCCGAACAGCGCCACGGAGGCGGCGAACACGGCGATGAACAGGGGGAACTCGGCCCGGAAGTCGAACTGGTACGGCAGGTACCACTTCGCCTCGAACATGTCGGGCTGCGGCTGGTAGTCCTTGCCGCAGTTCGGGCCGTACCGTTCCTCGGTCTTCTCGCCGCGCGCCTGGGCCGCCTCGCACTCCGCGATGGTGCGCTTCCATTCCGTCAGCGCGGACTGGTAGTCGTTGGTCGCCTTGGCCTCGGCCTCGGCCACCACGACGGGCGAGAGCTTCTCGCTGGAGAAGCTGAACGCGGTCGCGACGGTGGCCAGCCCGAGCACCAGCAGCACGAGCATCAGCCGGGTGACCCGGCGCTTGCCGAGCCGGCGCAGCTCGGTGACGAACAGGCTCATGCGCCCCAACCTCCTGCGGTGCCGGTCTGGTCGACCTTGGCGGACTGATCGACCTGACGGTGCTGGCCGGGAACCGGCGCGGTGGCGGTCAGTTCGAGGAAGACGCTCTCCAGGTCGACAGCGACCGGGGTGAGCTCGCTGACGTAGAGGCCCTGCTCGGCGAGGAGCCGGCTGACGGTGGCCGGCTTGTCCACGCCGGACAGCATCAGGTGGTCCGGCTCGGCGGCCACGCGGACCCCGGCACGGCTGAGCGCGTCGGCGGCCTGCGGCAGGTCGCCGACCGCCTCCAGGCGGACCCGCACGGAGCCCTGGGAATGGGCCGCGAGCACCTCCTCGACCGGCCCGAACGCGACCCGGCGGCCGAGCGAGATGATGGTGACCGAGTCGCAGATGAGCTGGATCTCGCCGAGGATGTGGCTGGAGAGCACCACTGTCATCCCGGCCTCGGACAGCTCCCGCATCAGCCCGCGCATCTCCCGGATGCCGCCCGGGTCGAGGCCGTTGGCCGGCTCGTCGAGGATCAGCAGCTTGGGGTTCTTGAGCAGCGCGGAGGCGACCGCCAGGCGCTGCTTCATGCCGAGCGAGTAGGTCTTGACCCGCTCGCCGGCCCGGTCGCGCAGCCCGACCAGTTCCAGCACCTCGTCGACGCGCTGCTTGGGCAGCTCGCCGGCCTGGGCGAGCAGGCCCAGGGTGTCCCGCGCGGTGAAGTGCGGGAAGAACTGCGGGCTCTCCACGATGGCGCCGACCTGGCCGGCGACCGCAGGCAGCGCGTGCGGCAGCTCCTGGCCGAGAATGGCCATCCGGCCGCCGTTCGGCTTGATCAGGCCGAGCAGCGTACGCAGCGTGGTGGTCTTGCCCGAACCGTTCGGACCGAGGAAGCCGTGCACCTGGCCGGCTTCCACTCGCATGTCGAAGCCGTCGAGCGCGTGGCGTACCCCGCGCTTCCGGCTCCGGTACGTCTTACGGAGACCTTCGATCTCCAGGACAGCCGACACAGCTGACCTCCCCCGATAAGTAGGCGTCAGCGACACCATACGCGGTATGCACGCGATGGCAATACCCGGTATGCAGTGTCGGCGTGTCGGGGGAGGTCAGGCGCAGACGACGTGCACGCCCGCGTCGCGGAACGCCGCCACCACCTCCGGGGACGCGCCCGAGTCGGTCACCAGCGTCTCCACCCGGTCCACCGAGCAGATCCGCGCGAACGCGTGCCCGCCCAGCTTCGAGGAGTCGGCTATCACCACGACCCGCTTGGCCCGGGCCACCATGAGGCTGTTCATGGCCGCCTCGCCCTCGTGGTGCGCGGCGGCGCCGAGCTGCGGGTCGATCGCGTCCACGCCGAGCAGCGCGACGTCGAGCGTGACCTCGCGCAGCAGCGCCCCGCCGAGCGGGCCGACCAGCTCGAACGACTTGGGCCGGACCACGCCGCCGGCCACCACCACCTTCATCCGCGAACGCACCAGCAGCTCGTTGGCGATGTTCAGCGCGTTCGTCACCACTGTGAGCTGGGCGCCCTCGGCGCTGGTGTTGAGATCCGGACGGACCGCCAGCGCCCGGGCCACCTCGGTGCTCGTGGTGCCGCCGTTGAGGCCGACCACTGTGCCCGGCGACACCAGCGCGGCGGCGGCCGCGCCGATCCGCTGCTTCTCGGCCGAGTGCTTCGCGGTCTTGTAGCGCAGCGGCAGGTCGTAGGAGACGCCGTTGGCGACCGCGCCACCCCGGGTCCGTGTGATCATCTGCTGCTGGGCGAGCTGGTCGAAGTCACGCCGGATGGTGGCCTGGGAGACGTCCAGCCGCCCGGCCGCCTCCTCGACGCTGACCCGGCCGCTGTCGGTCAGCATCTCCAGCAGCGCGTTCCAGCGCGCGTAGCGGTCCACCGCGGGGCCCTCCCCAGACTGTGCGTGAACGGTGATCGGTTGCGTGCACACTAGTGCGCGAAACTGGGTCCGCGCAAAACCCTGCGCTGCGCGAACTGGGAGACGGTTGCCACGACCACAGGGTTTCACGCAGAATGACGCGCGAAAGGCGGCCGTATCGCGCCGTATTGCGCAAGGTCTCCCCTGGGGAGGAGTTGTCATGGCGTACGTGCACGCGGAGATCGCGAGCCAGCCCGACTGCTGGCGGGAGGCGGCGCGACTCGCCCCGACCGTCGCGGAGCACCTGCCGCGCCCCGGCGAGCGGGTCGCCGTGGTCGGTTGCGGCACGTCGTGGTTCATGGCGATGGCGTACGCCGGGCTGCGCGAGGCCGCCGGCCAGGGCGAGACCGACGCCTTCCAGGCCAGTGAGTTCCCGGCCGGCCGCCACTACGACCGGCTGATCGCGATCACCCGCTCCGGCACCACCACCGAGGTCCTCGACCTGCTCACCGCGCTGCGCGGGCGGATCCCCACCACGGTCCTGGTCGGCGACCCGGACTCGGCCGCCGTCGCGCTCGCCGACGCCACTGTCGCGCTGCCCTTCGCCGACGAGCGGGCGGTGGTGCAGACCCGCTTCGCCACCACAGCGCTCGCGCTGCTGCGCGCCCACCTCGGCGAGGACCTGGGCCGCCTGGCCGCCGACGCCGAGGTCGCCGTACGCGCCCCGCTGCCGATCGACCCGGCCGGTATCGAGCAGGTCACCTTCCTCGGTCGCGGCTGGACCGTCGGGCTGGCCCAGGAGGCCGCGCTGAAGTGCCGCGAGGCGGCCACGTTCTGGGCCGAGGCGTACCCGGCCATGGACTACCGGCACGGCCCGATCTCGGTGGCCGCGCCCGGCCGGCTGGTCTGGGCGTTGGGCGAGATCCCGGACGGGCTGCCCGAGGACGTGGCCGCCACCGGCGCCGCGTTCGTGCACAGCCGCACGCACGGCTGGCGCACGGTGCTGACGAGCTGGTCGGCGGGGCGCAACCCGGTCGATCCGATGGCCGACCTGATCCTGGCCCAGCGGTTCGCGGTCGCGCTGGCCACCAGCCGCGGCCTCGACCCGGACGCGCCGCGTCACCTGACCCGGTCCGTGGTCCTGGCGTGAGTGCCCGCGACGAGGTCGTCGTCGCGCTGGACGTGGGCGGCACCGGGATGAAGTGCGCCCTGGTCCGGCCGGACGGCACGACAGTGCACACCGAACGGCACGCCACCGGCGCGCAGCGCGGCCCGGAGGCGGTGACCGGCACGATCCTCGACGTGGCCGAAGGGCTCGTCGGCAAGGCCCGCGCCGACGGCCGCACGCCGGTGGCCTGCGGCATCGCCGTACCCGGAGTGGTCGACGAGGCGCGCGGGGTGGCGGTCTGGTCGGCGAACGTGGGCTTCCGGGACGTACCCCTGCGGGAGCTGGCCCGCACGCGGCTGGGACTGCCGGCGGCGCTCGGCCACGACGTGCGGGCGGGCGGCCTGGCGGAGGCGCGGCTCGGCGCCGGGCGGGACGCCGGCCACGTGCTGTTCGTCGCGATCGGCACCGGCATCGCCGCCGCCCACGTGGTCGACGGGTCGGCCGCCACCGGCGCGCACGGCGCCGCCGGGGAGATCGGCCACATCCTGGTACGCCCCGGCGGCCCGCGCTGCGGCTGCGGGCGGACCGGCTGCCTGGAGGCGGTGTCGTCGGCCTCGGCGATCGGGCGCCGGTACGCCGAGCTGTCCGGCGCACCCACCACCGCCGCTCAGGTGGCAGACCGGTCCGCGGCCGGGGAACCGCTCGCCGTGGAGGTGTGGCAGGAGGCGGTCGAGGCGCTCGCCGATGGACTCGCCACCGGGCAGGCGCTCTACGATGTGTCGACGGTGGTGCTCGGCGGCGGTCTGGCCCAGGCCGGTCCCCTGCTGTTCGACCCGCTGCGGCGGGCGTTGCGCGAGCGGCTGACGTTCCACCGCGAGCCGCGCCTGGTCGCGGCCGGTCTCGGGGACGAGGCGGGTTGCCTGGGCGCCGCCCTGCTGGCCCTGGACACCCTGGCGAAGGAGAGTCGATGACCCGGCGCGTGACCGGCAAGGTGGTGACCCCGACCGGCGTCGTCCGGCAGGGCTGCGTGGAGATCGCGGACGGGCGGATCACAGCTGTCGCCGAGTACCCGTCGGCGCGCGACGGCCACTGGATCGTGCCGGGCTTCGTGGACATGCACACCCACGGCGGCGGCGGGCACACGTTCACCACCGGTGACGCGGAGTCGGCCCGGCAGGCCGCCGCGTTCCACCTCGGGCACGGCACCACCACGCTGCTGGCGAGCCTGGTCAGTTCCCCGTTCGCGCTGATGCGCGACGCCACCGCCGCGTACCGCCCGCTGGTGGAGTCCGGCGTGCTGGCCGGCGTCCACTTCGAGGGCCCGTACCTGTCCGCCGACCGCTGCGGCGCGCAGAACCCGGAGTTCCTGCGTGACCCGTCGGTCGCCGAGCTGACCGAGCTGATCGAGCTGGGTGGCGGCGCGGTACGCATGGTCACGATCGCCCCCGAGCGCGACGGCGCCACCAAGGCGATCGAGCTGCTGGTGGCGCACGGCGTGGTGGCGGCGGTCGGGCACACCGACGCCACCTGGGAGCAGACCCGGGCGGCGGTGGCGGCCGGCGCGACTGTCGGCACCCACCTGTTCAACGGGATGCGCCCGGTGCACCACCGCGAGCCCGGTCCGGTGGTGGCGCTGCTGGAGGCCCCGAGCGTGGTGTGCGAGCTGGTCGCCGACGGGGTTCACCTGCACGACGGGATGCTCGGCTTCGCCGCCTCGGTGGCCGGTCCGGAGCGGGCCGCGCTGATCACCGACGCGATGGCCGCCGCCGGGATGCCGGACGGCGAGTACGAGCTGGGCGGTCAGGCGGTGACGGTGGCCGACGGCGTGGCCCGGCTCAGCCGTGGCGGTGCGATCGCCGGCAGCACGCTCACCATGGACGCGGCGCTGCGGCACGCGGTCGGCGCGGGCGTGAGCCTGCCGGACGCCTGCCGGATGGTCGCCACCACCCCGGCCCGCGCGATCGGCCTGGGCGACCGGGTGGGCGCGTTGCGCGCGGGGCTGCGCGCCGACCTGGTGGAGCTGGACGACGACCTGAACGTGGTACGGGTGATGCGCGGCGGCGACTGGGTGGAGTGAGCTGCCCGGCCGTCAGGTGGTGGGCACCTCGACGCCGAGCACGGCCTGCTCGTCCGGGCGGTGCACCAGCACGTCGGCCAGGTACGACTGCACCGCCCGGCGCATCCCGACGTCCCGTCCGGCCTGCTCGGAGAGCAGCCACTTGTGCTCGATGATCTGGGCGAACAGCTCCTGCGGCTCCAGCTTGTTGCGCAGGTGCGCGGGGACGGCCCGGACCACCGGCTCGAAGACCTCGGTCAGCCAGCGGTGCGCCGCCTGCTGCTCGTCGGTCAGGTCGCTCTCCAGCCGGTAGGCGTCCAGGTCGTTGAGGAGCCTGCGGGCCTGGTTCTCCTCCGCGTCCAGGCCGGTCAGGCGCAGCAGCCGCCGGGTGTGGTAGCCGGCGTCCACCACCTTCGGCCGCACCAGGTAGCGCCCGTTGTCGACAGTGGACATCGCCACCTCGGCCACGTCGAAGCCCAGCTCGTTGAGGCGGCGGATGCGGCGCTCGATGTCGTGCCGGGCGGCGCGCTCGACCTGCTGCTCGTAGGTGATCTCGTGCCAGAGCCGCTCGTAGCGCCGCACGACCTCCTCGCAGACCACCTCCGGGTCGATCGACTCGTGCAGCAGGCCGGCGGCCTGGAGGTCGAGCGCCTCGCCGAAGATGTTGACCCGGGCGATCTCCAGGTCCTCGCCGCGCTGGCCGTTCGACAGCGACGGGTGCAGCGCCCCGGTCTCGGCGTCGACCAGGTACGCGGCGAACGCGCCCGCGTCGCGCCGGAACAGCGTGTTCGACAGCGAGCAGTCGCCCCAGAAGAAGCCGGTCAGGTGCATCCGCACGATCAGCGCGGCCAGCGCGTCCAGCAGCCGGTTCATCGTCTCCGGGCGCAGCGTGTTGGAGAACAGCGCCCGGTAGGGCAGCGAGAACTGGAGGTGCCGGGTGATCAGCACCGGGTCCAGCGGCTCGCCGTCGTCGGTCTGCCGGTCGGCCACGATCGCGATGGCCTCGACCGACGGGAAGTCGATCCGCTCCAGCGCCCGCAGCAGGTCGTACTCGCGCTCGGCGACCCGCTCGCCGGTCTCCTTCACCGCGTAGACGTACCCGCCGAGCCGGACGAACCGCACGATGTGCCGGGAGATGCCCTGGGGCAGCGCCACCAGGTGCTCGGCAGGCCACTGCTCCAGCGGGGTCGACCAGGGAAGGTCGAGCAGCGCCGGGTCGACGAGGGCCGAGGTGATCCGCACGGCAACCAGTGTGACCGCTGACCCCCGCGCCGCGCCTCCCTTCGTGGCTGGGCACACAGCCGCCGATGCCCGCGCCGCCGCGACGCCGTCGGCGGCCGGTAGCGTGGTCGCGTGCGTCAGACCTCGGGGGTACGCGGTGAACTGCGGCTGCGGCCGGTCCGGCCGGCCGGGTGGTGGTTCGACGGACTGCTGCTCGCGGCAGTGGTGGCGCTGACCGTCGCGCTCGCCTCCGGTCACCTGTTCGGCCTCGACCGGGCGGTCGCAGACTGGTCCGACGAGAACCGCCCGGCCGCCGCCCGCTGGGTGGCGATGACGCTGAACCTGCTCGGCCAGGGCACGCCGCTGACGCTGCTCGCGGCCGGGCTGGGCGTTCTGCTGGCGTGGCGGCTGCGCTCGGTACGGCCGCTGCTGCCGCCGGTGGTCGGGTTCGTGCTCACGTTCTTCACGATCGGCCCGCTGAAGGTGTGGACGGCCCGGCCCGCGCCCAGCGCCTCGATCAAGGAGCCGTTCCTGTCGCCGGAGCAGACGCTGCCGCTGTTCCAGCACGACCTGCCGGTGCGTTTCGCGCAGTCGTACCCGTCCGGGCACGTCGCCAACTCGATCGTCTGGTACGGCGTCCTGGCCCTGCTGCTGGCCCCGCTCGTACGCACGCTCGGCCGTACCGTGCCGCCCCGGCTGGTCACAGTGGTCCGGGTGGTGCCCCCGGCAGTGGTCTTCTGCACCACCGTCTACCTGGGCTGGCACTGGCTGACCGACTCGATCGCCGGGCTGCTGCTCGGCCTGCTGCTGGACCGCCTGCTGCACCGGGTGCCCTGGGACGACCTGCCGCTGCCCCGGCGGCTCGGCGACTGGCGGCGCCCGGTCGGCTGGTCCGCGCCGCCGCCCGCCATCGCGGCGACGCGGTGACGGGCGGGCGCGGCGCTCAGCCCACCGTCCGGATCTCCACGATGCTGATCCGGGTCCTGGTGCTGTAGGTGAGCCGGCGGCGGTGGTCGTCGTCGGCGGGCCGCACCGCCACCTGGATCCGGATCTGGGTGCCCTTCGGCAGCTCGACACGTTCGTCGGGCGTGCTCACCACGAACACCCCGCCCGTCGTGTCCGGGTCGACAGACACCCGTTCCTGCCGCAGCAGCGGGGTGTCGGTCTCCCCGTCCCCGGGCCTGGTGTACTCGGCGCGGATCCGGACCAGGTCGTCGCGCTGCAACCCGCGCAGGTCGACTGTCGCCTGGATGCTCACCAGCCCGGGCTCCGGCACGGTCCAGTGGTAAAGCCCGGTCGCCCAGCGGATGGCGTGGAACCGGTCGGTGGTGTCGAGCGTGTCGCCCGCGTGCGCGGTGCTGGTGAAGGTGGCGATCACGTCCCGCTTCGCCGGCGTGGACGTCTTCTCCCCGATCATCTTCGCGAAGTCGTCGGCGGTGCCGCGGAACGCGTCCGCGTCGCAGGTGTGCTGGCGGCCGATGATCGCCGAGTCGGTGTACTGCCAGATGCGCGGCGTCTGCTCCGGCTTGCCGTACCGGGCCCAGCCCGGGCCGGAGTCCCCGCCGGCCCGCGCGTACGCGGCCTTGAAGTCCTCGGCCACCCGGTACGGGTAGTCGGCGTTCCAGCGCGGGAAGTCGCCCAGGTCGTCGTCGCCGTACTCGCCGCGCGAGGCGTACATCACCGCCACCTTGCCGGTGCGCTCCTCCAACTCGTGGCCCACGTCGACGCCGATGTGCGGGGGCACGTCGTCGGTCGGCCAGCGCTCCAGGTCGATCTGCCAGAAGAACCTGTCGTAGTCGCGCCACCAGGGGGTGTGCTTGTCGGCGTAGTCGATCGCCGTGGTGACCTGGTCGTCGATGGAGACGTCGGAGTGCACCACCACGTACATGCCCAGGAACGGGATTCCCGCGTCCTTCGCGGCGGTGAGCATCACCCCGTAGTACTGGCTGTGGAACGTGCCGTCGCGCGACTGTTCCGTGCCCTTGTAGGTCATGAAGTCGATGCCCGCGGCGCGGGCCTCCCGGATCCGGTCGGTCGTCAACCCCCGGTCGACGTCGTAGTCGCTCGCGTCCCAGCCGAACAGCGTCATGTGCGGTACCTCCCGCGCTCGCGGATCTGACGTTCCCGAAACTGCCGGAGCCGATTCGAGGGCAGCATTGCCCGATCGACGCATGAAAAATCTGGTCATCGTCAATGGATAATCGGTGAGAGGAATTCGAGAGACGTGCGTGCGGATTGCCTCGCTATCCGCACTGACCTGCGTAAACGACTCTACCGAGGTCGCCGGACAGCGGCCACCCGGCGAAGGCGGATTAATTATGCAAATGATTTTCGCCAATTCTCCGAACCGGGCACCCGCCGTTCACCTGAGCGCTCTAGGCTGCGCGGTGTGGAACGGCTGGCACGGCGACTCGGCGTACCCGATGCGGTGGTCATCGGTCTCGGCTCGATGCTCGGCGCGGGCATCTTCGTGGTCTTCGCCCCGGCCGCCGCGGCGGCCGGCGGCCCCGGCCTGCTCGTCGCGCTGGCGCTCGCCGGCTTCATCGCCTACTGCAACGCCACCAGCTCGGCCCGGCTCGCCGCCCGCTACCCCGAGTCCGGCGGCACCTACGTCTACGGCCGGGAACGGCTGCACCCGTTCGCCGGTTTCCTCGCCGGCTGGGGGTTCGTGGTCGGCAAGACGGCGAGCTGCGCGGCCATGGCGCTGACCGTCGGGGCGTACCTGTGGCCCGGGCGGGCGCGGCTCGTCGCGGTCCTCGCGGTGGTGGCGGTGACGGTGGTGAACCTGCGCGGCATCGGCAAGACCGCCGCCGCCACCCGGGTGCTCGTCGCTGTCGTGCTCACGGTGCTCGCCATGGTGGCGGTGACCGGCGCTCCGCAGGTCGCCGCCGACCGGCTCACCGCCCCCGCCGAGATCGGGGCGGGCGGCGTGCTGACCGCCGCCGGCCTGTTGTTCTTCGCCTTCGCCGGCTACGCGCGGATCGCCACGCTGGGCGAGGAGGTACGCGACCCGGAACGCACCATCCCCCGCGCCGTGCCGCTGGCGCTCGGCGCGGTGCTGGCGATCTACCTGACGCTGGCAGTGGTCGCGCTCGGCGTGCTCGGCGCCGACCGGCTGGCCGCCACCGACGCGCCGCTGGTCGAGGTGGTGACCGCCGCCGGGCATCCCGGGCTCGCCTGGCTGGTCCGGGCCGGTGCCGCCGTCGCGGTGACCGGCGTGCTGCTGTCCCTGCTGGCCGGCGTCGGCCGCACCACGCTGGCGATGGCCCGCCACCGGGATCTGCCGGGCGCGCTGGCGGCGGTCCATCCGCGCCACCGGGTGCCGCACCGCGCCGAGTTGGTGGTGGCCGCAGTGGTGATCGCCGTGGTGGCCGTGGGCGACATCAGGGGCGCGATCGGTTTCTCCAGTTGCACGGTGCTGGTCTACTACGCGATCACGAACGCGTCGGCGCTGACGCTCGGCCCCGACCGGGACGGGCGCGTCCCGGTCCGGCTGCTCGCCGCGCTGGGGCTGGTCGGCTGCCTGGTGCTGGCGGTCAACCTGCCGCTGCCGAGCGTGCTCGCCGGGTTCGGCGTGCTCACCCTCGGCGCGCTCGGGTACGCGGTCCGCCGCCGCCGACCGGCCTGACGCATCCGGTCACTCCTGCGGGCGGCGGGCGGCGGGCGGGCCGGTGGGCGCCGGAGGAGGCGCGGGCGTGGTCTCCCGCAGCAGCGCGGTCAGCCCGGCCCGCCGGGCCACCACAGTCAGCCGGTCACCGGCCTGGACCACCATGCGCGGGTCGGCCGCCCAGTCGGCCTTCTGATTGGGCCGGGTGTGCGCGAGCAGACGCACCTCGCCGGGCCGGGCCACCGCGCCCAGCGGACTCCCGTCCAGCGGCGAACCGGCCACCACCGGCACCTCGGTGACCAGCAGCGCGTGCCGGTCCACCGGGATGGTGGCGATGACCGCGCGATCGAGCAGAGCCGCCGCGAACGCCGGTGCGGCCAGATAGGACACGCTGCGCGAGATGCCGATGCCGAACGCCTGCTGGATGCGCTCGGCGAAGTCGCCGTCGAACAGCCGCAGCACCACGCGCAGGTCCGGGTCGAGGGACCGGGCGATCAGCGCGGCCCGCAGGTTCGTCCCGTCGTCGGTGGAGACCACCACGAGCGCCTGGCAGGTGTCCACCGAGGCGGACCGTAGCGTCTCCTCCCGGCCCGCGTCGCCCACGATCAGCGGCACCCCCAGCCGGTGCGCCAGCGCGGCGCCACGCGCGTCCGGGTTCTTGTCGATCGCCACCACCTCGACGCCGAAGTCGTGCAGCTGCGCCATCACCCGGGTGCCGATGTTGCCCAGCCCGACCATCACCACGTGCCCGGAGCGGTCCGGCTGGACCCGGCCGGCGTGCAGCGCGAGCCGGGCGTTGACGATGCCGTCGACCACCGCGGCCGTGATCAGCGGGATCAGCGCCAGCCCGGCCAGGTTGAGCACCACCTGCATCACCTGGGCCGCGACCGGCTTGTTGACGTCCGGATCCTGGCCGGTGAGCGTGGTGACCAGGGTCAGGTATACCGCCTCGCTCCAGCTCACGTCGGCGGCCCGCGCGTTGAGCCAGCCCAGCACCGCGATCACCGCGAGCAGCACCAGCACCGCGATGCCGATCTTGCGGGTGGCGAAGTGGCGGACCGCGCGCAGCAGCACGGCTGCCGGCTGCCGTCGCCGTCGCGCCCGTACCAGCCGCCGCGCGGCCACCTCGGTGCCCGCCGGCCGCCCGGTCGCCTCGGCCAGCACCACGTCGGCCGTCGCCTCGTCGGCGGGCAGCACACGCACCAGGTCCGGATCCGTGGTGACGGCCAGGCCGCAGACCACGTCCTGCGGGCGTACGTCGTCGCGGCGGGCCACGTAGAGCGTGCGCCCGGCGTGCCGGAAGTGGGTCGGCGCCACCTCGCCGAGCGCGGCGGCCACGAAGGCGGGCGCGGCCATCGAGGCGTCGGAGAGCACCGCCGAGTCCGGGAAGAGCTGCCGCAGGCCGTCCGCCAGGTTGGTGTTGAACATCCGCACCACCAGGCGCAGCCGCGACTCGACCTCCTGGGCGCAGAGCGCGGCGTGCATGTTGCCCACGTCGTCCTGGTGCAGCAGGGCCAGCCCGGCCGCGCCGGCCAGCCCGGCGCGGCGGAACGCCGCCTCGTCGAGGCGTTCGGCGGTGACGACCCGCACCCCCGGCACGTCCCGCCCGTCGGGGCCCTCGGACCGGCGGCGGCCCGGCACCACGAGCGTGACCCGCACCCGGCCGTCGGCGTTGTCGGTGGCGAGCAGCGACCGGACCACCCAGTAGGCGAGCGGATCGGAGCCGCAGACCACGTAGTGGGGGCGTTCGTCCCCGTTCATCCGGAGCCGCCAGCCGGTCGCGCGGCGCGCACGGTCACGCAGTGGCTCGGCCATGTCCGGATCGTAGTCAGCCGCTCGCGATGCGCGCAGCCCCGACGATCATGAACGCATGGCGGGTCCGGGTACGGGTAACGCACCGGCATGCAGACGTTCCTGCCGTATCCGGACTTCCTGGGCAGCGCGCGCACGCTGGACCAGAAGCGGCTGGGCAAGCAGCGCGTGGAGGCGATCCAGGTGCTGCGCGGGCTGACCCGGCCCGACTACGGCTGGCGCAACCACCCCGCGGTGAAGATGTGGGCCGGGTACGAGGAGGCGCTGACCCGGTACGGGCTGGACATGTGCGCGGTGTGGTGCGAGCCGGGCCGGGCCGACACCTGCGCCGGCACGCTCGCCACCGACCTCGCCGCCGCCTGCGGCGTGTCGGTGATCCGCACCCAGGACGAGCTGGCCGTCGCCGGTGAGCTGCCGCCCTGGCTGGGCCGCGACGACCTGCACCGCAGCCACCGGTCGTCGCTGCTGCGCAAGGACCCCGTCCACTACGCACCGCTGTTCACCGACGTCTCCCCCGACCTGGAGTACGTCTGGCCGCCCTCGGACCGCCCGCGCCGCTGCCTGCCGTGAAAGGAAGGGCCCCTTGTTAACGCCTCCGGTAGAGGAAGGGCCCCCTGTTAACGCCTCACCCCACGCGCCCACCCGACGCACGCGCCGCACGGATCGCCCGGCGTTAAGAAGGGGCCCCTGCACCTCCGTATGCGTTAAAAGGGGCCCCTTCCTTTCACCTCGGGCAGACTGGGGGACCGCCGACCGAAGGATGCCCCGTGAGTCTGTCGCAAGTGGTAGGTCGCCTCATCGGCGTACGCGAGCACCTGGTGGACCCGGGCGGCGGAGGCGCCGACCGCATGCCGCGGCCGGTCGCGGCGCTGGTGGTCGGCGGCGGCATCGCGGGCATGTCGGCGGCGGTGGTGCTGGCCGAGCGGGGCGTGGCGGTGACGGTGCTGGAAGCGGCGCCGCACCTCGGCGGGCGGCTCGGCGCCTGGCCGGAGGAGCTGCCCGACGGCGTCCAGCGCAACGAGCACGGCTTCCACGCGTTCTTCCGGCAGTACTGGAACTGGCGGTCGATCCTGCGCCGGGTCGATCCCGCGCTGGGCTTCCTCAAGCCGATCCCGGGCTACCCGATCCTGTCCGAGCGGTGGCCGACCGAGGAGTTCGGCAAGCTGCCGCCCGCACCGCCGGCGAACCTGCTGGCGCTGCTGCTGCGCAGTCCCAGCCTGCGCCTGGCGGACCTGCGCTCGATGGACCGGGACGCCGCGCTGCCGCTGCTCACCTACGACCCGGTACGCACCTACGAGGACTTCGACGAGCGGACGGCCGACGAGCTGCTCACCTCGCTGCGGCTGCCGGACCGGGCGCGGGCCATGCTGTTCGAGGTCTTCTCGCACTCGTTCTTCAACCACGAGGCGGAGATGTCGGCCGCCGAGATGATCGCCCAGTTCCACTTCTACCTGCTCGGCAATCCGGAAGGGCTGGCCTTCGACTGCCCGGACCGGGACTACGGCACGGCGATCTGGGAGCCGCTGACCCGGTACGTGGGCAAGCACGGCGGCCGGGTGACGACCGGCGCGGCGGCGGCCCGGCTGGACCGTACCCCGGAGGGCTGGCGGGTGACCGGCGCCGACGGTGACGTCTGGGAGGCGCCGCACGTGGTGCTCGCGGTGGACCCGCCCGCGCTCGCCGCGCTTGTCGACGCCTCGCCCGGCCTGGTCGCGGCGGCCCCCGAGCTGGTGGCGCGGATGCCCGCGTTCGGCAGGCCCGGTCCGCCGTACGCGGTGGCGCGCTACTGGATGGACGGGGACGTCCGGGCCGACCGGGCGGTGTTCAGCGGTGTCTCCCGGCAGCCCACGCTGGACTCGGTGACGCTCTACCACCGGCTGGAGGACGAGCCCCGCCGCTGGGCCGAGCGGACCGGCGGCTCGGTGGTGGAGCTGCACGCGTACGCCTGCGAGCCGGACGTGCCGGCCGACGAGCTGGCCGCGCGGATGCTGCGGGAGCTGACCGCGCTCTGGCCGGAGGTCGCCGACCTGCGGGTACGCGAGCTGCGCGCCCGGGTCGAGGCGCAGGCCCCGGCGTTCACGCCGGGTAGCCACGCCTGGCGTCCGGGGGTGGAGACCGACGCGCCCGGCCTCTATCTGGCCGGGGACGGCATCCGCACCGAATTCCCGAGCGCGCTGATGGAACGCTCGGCGGCCACCGGGATCATCGCGGCGAACCACATCCTGCGTGCCGAGGGGGCGGCGGCCGAGCCGGTCCGGTCGATCCGTCCGCGCGGCCTGCTGGCCAGCAGGACTGGCCCGAAACGGTCATAGGCCGACAAGAACGGCTTTACGCTCGACTGATCCGGTGACACGGGAGGTCGGGCGGTGAGCACCCCGACGCGCGAGCCGCGCGACGAGGAACACGGGACACCGCGGGACGAACGGACCGCGGTGGTCACCGCGCTGCGGCTCGGCTGGTCCATGGCGGACGCCTACCACCACGCGCAGACCGCCGACCTGACCGGGGACGGGGACCGGCCGGCGCCCGCGCCGCCGAAGCTGTCGAACCTGACCGAGCTGGCCGGGCGGCACCGGCTCGGCATGTACCTCGACGGCGTGGACGTCGCGCTGACCCAGATCGCGCCGCTGACCCCGGCCGGTCGTACGGTGCCCTGCACCGCCGCCGCCCGGGGTGCCACCGGAGCCGACCGGGAGCCGCTGCTGCGCGCGCTCGACGACCTCAACATCGACGTGCTGCGCTGGACGATGGCGACGAACCACCGGGTGGGCGTGGCGTACCGGCTCGGGCGCTCGCTCGCCGACACCGTGCGGCGCGGCGACGCCGACCAGCTCGCCGGGCGCTTCGGTGGCCGGCACATCCAGATCAGCAGGTGGCTGGACGAGCTGGCGAGCGTACTGCCGCCGTACTCGGCCGCCGTGGTGCGCCGCTCGCTCGCCGCCTGGGCCACCGCTGTCGGCCGCGCCACAGTGGGCGACCCGGCCGAGGCCGGACTCGGCGAGCTGGCCCGCGAGCTGCGCAACCAGGGCGACCTGTGGCAGGACGTGCTGACCGGCGGCCTGCACCCGCGCGACCTGCTCGACGAGGAGAACTGGGCGGTGGTCGCCCGCAACGTCATCATCCGGGACCGGAAGCTGGTCGCACAGGCGGCCCGGGGCATCTTCTGGCCGGTGCTGGCGCCGCTGCTGGTGGTGCTGCTCGCGGTCGTCGGGGTCAGCGCCGCCGCCGCGGCCGGCTCCCCCACCACCCGGGCGGCGGTGGCGCTCGTCGGCCTCGGCGCCGGGCTCACCGCGATCTGGCGGTCGATCTCCACGCCCACGCTGTCGGTGGCCGCCGAGGTGAACCGCCCGCTGCTGGACAGCGAGCTGGTGGTGCAGATGACCGCCCGGATCGACAGGCCGCTCACCGCCGCCCGGCGCACCGGACGGGCCGGACGGCAGCGGCGGCCCGCCGACGACGGATCGAAATACGTTGGCCACGACTCCCGGATCGATCTACCGTGAGCGCGCAAGGTCAACCACCGTTCCAGGAGCCGTCCATGTCGCTGCGATACGCCACCACGATGACGTCGTGGCTGCTCGGCGACGGTTGCCGGGAACACGGTCCCTGGCCCGGAGGGCACGACTGACGCGTCTTACGCGTCCCCGTCGTCGCCGCCCGGTCCCGTGGACCGGGCGGCTTTTTCGTCGCCGTACCGCCGATCGTGAAGGGAGAGCCCGGTGGACGCCGTCCTCGTCATAAACGCCGACCTCGGCCCGCTGCACCGGGTCACCGTCAAGCACGCGATCCGGATGCTCTGCCGCCGGGTCGCCGAGATCCACGAGGCCGAGCCGGACCGGGTGATCGGCGTCTTCCCGCTGCCGCGGGTGGTCCGCCTCGTCCGGTACGTGGTGACCCGCTGGCGGTTCAGCGCCGGCCCGGCCTGGTCCCGGGCCGGCGTGCTGGCGCGCGACCGGCGGCGGTGCGCCTACTGCGACGGAGCGGCCAGCACGATCGACCATGTCCTGCCCCGCTCGCGCGGTGGCCGGAACACCTGGGGGAACACCACCGCCGCCTGCTACGCGTGCAACCAGCGCAAGGGTGACCGGACCCCGGCCGAGGCGGGCATGCCGCTGCGGCGGGAGCCGGTGACGCCGAGCTGGGCCGCGCTGGCGCGGTGACGGACGGCCGGCGGGCACAGGGGGCGGTGCCGGGGGTACGCCCCGGCGCCGCGCCCGCCGGTCCCGTCCGCCTGCCCGCCTCGGCGGTCAGCGCGTGGCCGGCGGAGTCCAGCCGAAGCGCGGCGGCCGGCGCTCGTTGACGGCCGCCACCCCCTCGCGGGCCTCGCCGCTGTCCCGCACCTGGCCGTGCCACCAGACCAGCCGGTCGGCGTCGGCGCGCCCGTCCACGATCTCCTTGGCGGCGGTCACTGTGAGCCGGGACCGTTCCGCGACGGTGGCGGTCAGCGCCGCCACCCGCCCGGCCAGCTCACCGGCCGGCAGCACCTCGTCCACCAGGCCGATCCGCAGCGCCCGCTCGGCGTTCACCAGCTCGCTGGTGAACAGCAGGTGCTTGGCCGCCGACGGACCGACCAGCGCGGCCAGCCGACGGGTGGTCGGCGCCGGGTAGACCAGGCCGAGCCGCGCCGGGGGTACGCCGAACCGGGCGTCCGCGGCGGCCAGCCGCAGGTCGCACGCGACGGCGAGCTGGCATCCGCCGCCCACGCAGGCGCCCTCGATAGCCGCCACAGTGGGACGGCCGAACGCGGCGAGCCGTTCCTCGGCGGCCACCGCGATGCTGCCGTCACCGGCGGCCAGCAGCTCGTCCAGGTCGCCCAGGTCGGCGCCGGCGCAGAACGTGCCGCCCGCGCCGGTGAGCACCAGCACCCGTACGGCCGGGTCCGCCTCCAGGCCGTCCAGCAGCACCGGGAGCTGCCGCCACATGGCCGGGGTCATCGCGTTGCGCCGGGCCGGGTTGTGGATGACCACGGTCGCCACCGGGCCGTCCAGGGTGACTGTGAGTTCCGCGTCGGACATGGTGCGACCGTAACGGCCGGGGCCCGGCGACCACCCGCGTGGGGTGGCCGCCGGGCCCCGGGATCGGCGATCAGGTCAGGAGACGTTGATCGCGGTGTCGTCGAGCACGAAGGAGGTCTGCAGCGAGACGTCCTCGGTGCCGGTGAACTTCAGCGTGACGGTCTGCCCGGCGTACGCCGCCAGGTTGAACGACTTCTGGCTGTAGCCGGCGGCCTTGTTCAGGTTCGAGTAGGTCGCCAGCGTGGCCAGCACCGAGCCGGACGAGTTGAGCACCTGCACGTTCAGCTTGTCGTACTGGACGCTGGTGGTGCTCTCGGCCGAGTCGATGTGCAGCCAGAACGAGAGGGTGTACGCGGAGCAGCCGCTCGGCAGGCTCACCGACTGCGACAGCGTCTCGGTACGGGTGCTGCCGTACCCGTTCATCCACGCGCTCCAGGTGCCGGTGCGGGCCGGCTGGCTGGTGCCGTGCTGGCCGATCACGCCGGAGGTGGAGCTCCAGACCGTGTTGCCGGACTCGAAGCCCGGGTTGCCGAGCTTCTGCCCGGCACCGGTGCAGCCGCCGCCGACGCTGCTGACGGTCAGCGAGTAGGTGGCGGTCTTCGTGCCCGACGCCGCGCTTCCGGTGACGGTCACCGTGTAGGTGCCGGCCGGGGTGCCGGAGCCGGTGGCGATGGTGAGGGTGGACGAGGCGCCCGAGGTCACCGAGGTGGGGCTGAACGACGCGGTGGCGGCGGTCGGCAGGCCGGACGCGGAGAACGTCACGGTCTGCGCGGTGCCGCTGGTGGTGGACGTGGCGACGGTGGCGGAGACCGATCCACCCGCGGTCACGGACCCGGCGGTCGGCGAGAGCGAGACGGAGTAGTCGTTGCCGGTGGAGCTGCACGGCGCGTCGTTGCCGGCCACGTTCACCGCGGTCCACGCGGCCTGGACGGTCTTGTACTCGGTCGAGCAGTTGCCGTACAGGTCGGTCGCGGCCCGCAGGGTGTACGCGCGGGCGGTGTTGGCCGGGTTGCTGGTGTTCACGTACGAGGTGTTCGAGGTGAAGTACACGTCGAGCGCCCGGTACCAGATCTTCTCCGCCTTGGTGCGGCCGATGCCGGTGACCGCCGGGGCCGAGCCGCAGACCGGCGAGGTGCCGTACGCGGTGGCGCCGGTGCCCTCGGCGAGGTTGAAGAAGAAGTGGTTGCCGACGCCGGAGGAGTAGTGCACGTCCTTGTTCTTCGTGCTGGTGGACCAGCAGGAGTCGGACGAGCCGTCCAGCGACGGGTTGTACATGTAGCGCAGCGGCGTACCGTTGCCGTTGATGTTGATCTTCTCACCGACCTGGTAGTCGCCCGGGTCGCTCGGCGCGGCGGCGTAGAACTCCACCATGTTGCCGAAGATGTCGCTGGTGGACTCGTTGAGGCCACCGGACTCGCCGGAGTAGACCAGCCCGGCCAGCGCCTCGGTGACACCGTGGCTCATCTCGTGCCCGGCCACGTCCAGCGAGACCAGCGGACGGGAGTTGCCCGAACCGTCGCCGTACGTCATCTGGGCGCCGTCCCAGAAGGCGTTCACGTAGTTGTTGCCGTAGTGCACCCGGCTCGGCACACCCTGGCCGTTGCCGAAGATGCCGTTGCGGCCGTGCACGTTCTTGAAGTAGTCGAACGTCTTGGCGGCGCCGAAGTGGGCGTCCACGGCGGCCGACTGCCGGTTCGAGGTGGCGCCGGTGCCCCACGCGTTGTCCGCGTCGGTGAACGTGGTGCAGGTGGAGGTCCCGTTGTTCATGTCGCAGGTACGGCCGTTGCCGCGTACCGGGTCGATCATCTGGTACGTGCTGCCGGACAGCGTCGTGTCGATGGTGACCGAGCCGGTGTAGATGCCCTGGCCGGTGCCGGCCACCGTCTCGATCTCGTCGTACGAGCCGATCACCTTGCCGGTGGTGGCGTCGGTGATGACGTGCAGCTTCGACGGCGTCTGCTTGTCCGCCTTCCAGCCGGTCGCGACGGTCTCCCAGGCGAGGCGGCCCTTGCCGCTGCTGGCGTCGACGAACAGCTCCGGCGCGCCGACCGAGGTGACCGAGCCGGAGAACGTCTTGCGGGCGCTGGCCTTCGCCGCGTCCGCGCCGACCTTCGCGGTGGTGCTCAGGGTCAGCGGGGCGGAGAGGCTGACCGACGCGCCGGTCATGCTGCCGTTCGCGGCGGTGTGGATGACGAAGTCACCGCCGTACACCCGGAGACCCTGATAGGTCCGGCTGTAGCGGGTGTGCGCGGCCCCGGACGGGTCGACCTTGGTGCGGACGGCCTGGTAGGCCTCACCGCTGGCGCCCTGGACGGCGCCGGGGTTGGCGCGCAGCAGGCTCGCGGACCGGGCTGCGGCCGAGGTCTCGGGACTGGGTGCGCTTGGCGCTGCCGCTTGCGCAGAGGTGGTGACGCAGGCCAGCACGCTGCTTGTGAGCAGCGCTGCGCTGACGGCGGCGACGGATCTTTTCACGGGCCCTCCTCCGAAGGCTGATGTTGTGACGGGGGTTGTCACTGGTGTAGATATAGCGATACATCGAAGAACGTGAAAGAGGCTGGCGAGCTCCCGCCGGAGACACTGACCGAACGGATGAGGAGGAGCGGTGACCCGGAACCGGGTGGTCCCGTCGCGCGTCCGATCCGGTATGAGAGCTGCCCCCGCCGTGGCGGCCGTCGCCGCCCTTCTCGTCCCGCTCGCCGGCTGCGCCCGCGCCGACGAGCCACCGGTCATCACGGACGGCCCCCCGCCGCTGGCCGCCGAGGTCGTGCTGGAGAAGTCCGGCGGCATCGCCGGGGTGACCGACACCGTCCGGGTCGAGCCGCACGGTCAGTGGACGAGGACCGACCGCGCCGGCGCCTCCCGGGAGGGGCGGCTCAGCGACACGGAACTCGCCCGGCTGCGGCAGCTCACCGCCGACCCCCGGCTGGCCGCCGAGGCCGCCGTGACAGTGCCGCCGCCCATGTGCGCCGACGCGTTCACCTACCGGCTCACCATCGGGCCGAACCAGGTCGGCTACGTGGACTGCCCGCCGAAGGCCACGCCGCCGGCCGTCACCGCGCAGGTGGTGGACCTGCTCAACGGCGCCACCGGCTGACCCGCCCGACCTCAAACCCGTTCCGGCTGTGACATCGGCCTATGGCCGGCCGGCGGACGAGCGGGCCAGCATGGAAGGCATGACTCGCGCACTCATCGCCATGACCAGTCATTCCGAGCTGGGCCGCACCGGCCGCTCGACCGGCTACTACGTCGGCGAGGCCGCCGAGCCGTGGGAGGTGTTCCGGGCCGCCGGGTACGACGTCGACCTGGTGTCGGTGGCCGGCGGGGAGCCGCCCGTCGACGGCCGGGACGAGAACGACAGCACCCAGAACGACTTCCTCGCCACCGCCGGCGTCACCGACACGCCGAAGGCCGCCGACGTCGAACCGGACGGGTACGACGTGATCCTCTTCGCCGGCGGTCACGGCACCATGTGGGACTTCCCGGACGACCCCGACCTGGCCCGCATCGCCCGCTCGATCTACGAGCGCGGCGGCGTGGTGGCCGCCGTCTGCCACGGCCCGTCGGCGCTGGTGAACCTCACCCTCACCGACGGCTCCCGGCTGATCGCCGGCAAGCGGGTGGCCGGGTTCACGAACAGCGAGGAGGCGGCCGTCGGCCTCACCGACGAGGTGCCGTTCCTGCTCGCCGACAAGCTCACCGAGGCCGGCGCGCAGCACGTGCCGGCACCCGACTTCACCGAGCACGTGGTGGTCGACGAGCGCCTGGTGACCGGCCAGAACCCGCAGTCCGCCCGCGCCGTGGCCGACGCCGTGGTGAAGCTGCTCGCCTGAGCGCCGGTCAGATCCGGTAGTCGTCGGGCAGGCCGGTGGCACGCAGCTCGGGCGGCAGGTGGGCGACGTCGTTGAACGCGATGAGCGCCGGCGGGCCGCCCGAGCTGTAACGGATCACGGTCAACCCGCAGTTCTGCTGGTTGAGCCCGATCCACCGCCGGGCCGGCGCCTCCAGCGCGCTCAGCACCAGCCAGGCGACCAGGAAGTTGTGGGTGACGACCAGCTCGCGTACGTCACCCTGCGCGGGGGCGGCGGCGAACCGGGCCACCGCCTCCGCCGTCACGCGCGGCCCGTCCCGCCGCTCCCGCTCGGTGAAGCCGGCCAGGAACGCCACGTACCGCTCGGGCAGGCCGGCCGGGTCGGTGTCGTGCGGCATGTGATCGCCCGCGCGGTCGTCCTCGCGTACCGGAACACCCGGCAGCGACGCCGCGACCAGCCCGGCGGTCTCCGCGGCCCGGCGGGCCGGCCCATGGTGTACGGCGGCAAAGCGCGTGCCGCGCAGCCGCTCACCCAGCAGCGTCGCCTGCCGCCGGCCCCGCTCGGACAGTCCGGTGTCCGCCTCCTCCTCCGGGCGGTCCTGCTCGCCGTGACGGACCAGGTAGAGCAGGCGGCTGGGCATCGGCACCTCCACGGTCGGGGACCGCGAGACTAACCCGGTCACTCGCCCTTCATGGGCGCTGGCGCATCTTCCCGATCCGTTCCAGAGTCGGCGGGCTCGGCTTCTCCAGCAGGATCTCCCGACCCGGGGGCGCCCGGCACGTTGACGGTGAGCCAGCGCATGAAACTCCGATTGAATGACCTATTCATGGACAGCTCTATCTACCATGGTCTGTACGCATCCAGGCGAAGATGATCAACAGAGGCGGGAGGGAACGTGCAGGTCATTGGTCAAATCCTTACCTGGCTTTGGAAGTCATCCGGCGACATCCTGACGAATTTGATAGCGGCGGCAATCGGTGGCGTCGTCGTCTGGTTGCACACCGAAGGCAGGCGAAAGGCAAGCCAACTATGGGCACGGAGATTTTGGCGTGGCATGACGGCCGGGCAACTAACAGCAGTAGTGGGGGACCACGACCGAGCTCAGAATGACGGATGGGAGCCATCCGGGTTAGTGGGGCTCGAAGACGTATTGGCACTGACGCCCATCCAAGATCGAATTCGGGAGATCGGGGCATCTGTCACGGTACGGGATGACAACAATTTTCTGCGTGACGATCGGACCGACCGGCATCCTGATTCTGATCGGCGGCCCGGATGTTAACCGGGTGGCGGCCGGCATTGTTGCAATCGAACCAGCCGTTCCTATCATCTTCCCTGGGCCGCATTTCTCGCGGTTCATAAGCGTGAGAAAGCCCTCGCAGGAAACCCTGCAAGCACAAGCGCCGCAAGACCACACTTGTCACCTTGCCCGGCGGGGCACCGCCAATCCGGACATAGAATGAGCGGGCGCGGAGCCAGCCTCGCGATGCCTCGCTTACCAGCCCTGGGTGCCGCGGGTCCGCGTCCGTCTCTGGCGGCGACTACCGCGAGCCATTCGCCGCCCGCTGGCCGTGGCCGGTCGAGTACGTCCGCGTTGACGTTGGCACTAATTGCTAGACAGCGCCTGCGCCCGTCCCAGCTCGACCCGATCGTCCGTTCAGCTCCGCCCGAGTCGACTGGTGTGTGTCAGTGCGGGGGCTCGCCGGACCGCAGTCCGTCGACGAGGAGCGCGACCATGCGCCGCCCGTAGTCGGGTTCCTCGTCCGGCATGGGCGCGCACAGTTTCGCAACGGCGTACAGCAGGTCCTGGGCACTGATCCGGGCCCGGACCTCACCGCTGGCTGTCGCGGCCTTGAGCAACGACTCGAGGGCCGGTCCCAGCTTCTGCAGGAGATATCCGGGCAGGCCGTCGAACGCCGGATCGCCGGAGTGCAGGGCCACGGCAAATCCGCGTTTCGTCGCGACGAACGCGGTGAACCGGTCGAGCCACTTCGCGAGGGCTACCCCCGGTTCGTGCGTGGCGGCCAGGGCCGGGGCCGCGTCGGCGCATGCGTCGATCTCCCGCTCGATGACGGCCTTGATCAGGTCCGCGCGCTGCGGGAAGTGCCGGTAGAGCGTGCCGACGCCGACGCCGGCCAGATCGGTGATCTCTTTGGCGGGGGCGTCGACGCCGACGGTGCCGAAGACCGTCTTCGCAGCTTCGAGCAGGGACTCGATGTTGCGGCGCGCGTCGGTGCGCATCCGGCGCGGGGCGCGGTCGCGAACACCGGAATCTGCTCTGTTGTCGGACACAGCTACACCTCCCTTGCTTTTCCGGAAAGCCTTTCCGTATAGTTCAGTTCCGGAAAGACTTTCCACCTAACGACGATACCGCAGGGAGACGCTCATGCAGTACCGCACCCTGGGCCGGACGGGCATCAAGGTCAGCCCGTACGCGCTCGGCACGCTGATGTTCGCCACCGTGATCGGGAATCCCGACCCCGGCGACTCGATCAAGGTCATTCACAAGGCGCTGGACGCGGGGATCAACGTCGTCGACACCGCCGATGCCTACGGCGACTCGGAGGAGATCGTGGGTAGGGCCCTCAAGGGCCGCCGGGACAACGTCGTCCTCGCGACCAAGGTGGGCCTGCCCAGGCTGATCGCGCTGCCCCGGACGCCGGGTGCGGCCACCGACCCCAACCGGCGAGGCGCCTCCCGCCGCTGGATCATGACCGCGGTTGAGGACTCGCTGCGCCGCCTGCAGACCGACCACATCGACCTCTACCAGATCCAGCGCCCGGACCCCGACACCGACATCGAGGAGACGCTCTCGGCGCTCTCCGACCTGATCCGCAGTGGCAAGGTCCGGGCGATCGGATCATCCACGATGCCCGCCTCCGACATCGTCGACGCCCAGTGGGTCGCCGAGCGGCGCGGGCTGGAACGTTTCCACACCGAGCAGCCGCCCTACTCGATCCTCAACCGCGGCATCGAGAGCGAGGTGCTGCCGGCCGCGCAGCGCTACGGGATGGGCACGCTGGTGTGGGGCCCACTCGGGCAGGGAATGCTCACCGGCCGGGTCCGCAAGGGCGAGCAGAACGACCTGCGCCGTGCCCGCTTCTCCAAACACCTCACCGACGAGCGCCGGATCGACATCGTCGAACAACTCATCCCGCTCGCCGACGAGGCAGGCCTGCCGTTGACCCACCTCGCCATGGCATTCGCCATCGCACACCCCGGCGTGACCAGCGCAATCCTCGGCCCGCGCACGATGGAGCACCTCGACGACCTGCTCGCCGGCGTCGACGTCACGCTCACCGACGAGATCCTCGACCGGATCGATGAGATCGTCGCGCCCGGCACCGATGTCACCCGGCTCGACCAGGCCTATCTGCCCCCGGCCCTGCTGAACCCGAACCTGCGCCGCCGACCGGTCAGCGAGCGTGGCGCCGCCTGATCGTCATGCCCAGTGGTGATGGCTGCTCCAGGTCAGCCGGATCGCCTGCGGGCTCTCATGAGCCCGCCGCTGTCACTGGCCAGATCGCAGCGACTGCCGCCGCGAAATGCCTGATGGAATTGGAGCCCCCGGCCGGGATCGAACCGGCGACATCTCGCTTACAAGGCGAGTGCTCTGGCCAGCTGAGCTACAGGGGCGCGTGCGTAGGGGTCAGCATAGCGACTGAGCCCCGGAAATCCCGCCTCGCAGGGGTTCCGAGCACGGAAAACGTCGGTATCCCGACCGGGATGACGATGGATCATCACCCGGCCGCGCTCCCAGCCGGGGAGATTGATGCCTCGCCGTGCCTCTGTGCCCGTTATGCGTATGCCGTCCGTCCCATCCGTCGCGCCACGTCTTGGCACGATCGCGAAAGCCGTTTACCGTGCAGTGACACGGACGACACTCCGGCCGGCCTCGGCTGCCTGAGCGACGACCCCGTTGGCCGGCGCCTTGGGCGCCGGTCGCTCCTTCACTCGGATCGTCCGGCACGTTCCTGCCGGTGAAAGGAAGCGCTCCATCATGGCTACGGTCACCTACTCGAAGGCGTCCCGGATCTATCCGGGCACCGAGCGCCCCGCCGTCAACCAGCTCGACCTCCAGATCGGTGACGGGGAGTTCCTCGTCCTGGTCGGCCCGTCCGGTTGCGGCAAGTCCACCAGCCTCCGGATGCTCGCCGGCCTGGAGGACGTCGACGACGGCGCGATCTACATCGACGACCGGGACGTCACCCACCTCCCGCCGAAGGCCCGCGACATCGCGATGGTCTTCCAGAACTACGCCCTCTACCCGCACATGACGGTGTACGAGAACATGGCGTTCGCCCTCAAGCTGCGCAAGACCTCGAAGGCGGAGATCGACCGGCGGGTCAAGGAGGCGGCCGGGCTGCTCCAGCTGGAGGAGTTCCTCAGCCGCAAGCCGAAGGCGCTCTCCGGCGGGCAGCGCCAGCGTGTCGCCATGGGCCGCGCGATCGTCCGCGAGCCGCAGGTCTTCCTCATGGACGAGCCGCTGTCGAACCTCGACGCCAAGCTGCGTGTGCAGACCCGTACCCAGATCGCCTCGCTCCAGGCGAAGCTGGGCGTCACCACCGTCTACGTCACCCACGACCAGGTCGAGGCCATGACCATGGGTCACCGGGTGGCGGTCATGCTGGACGGCGTACTCCAGCAGGTGGACACCCCGCGGGCGCTCTACGACACCCCGGCCAACGTCTTCGTCGCCGGCTTCATGGGCTCCCCGGCCATGAACATCAAGACGGTGAAGCTGACCGAACAGGGCGGCGCGTTCGCCGAGATGATCGTGCCGCTGACCCGCGAGCAGGTCCAGGCGGCCAACGCCGAGGGCGGCGACGGCAAGGTCACCGTCGGCTTCCGGCCGGAGGACTGCGACCTCGTCAGCCCGTCCGAGGGCGGCATGCCGGTCGTGGTCGAGTTGGTCGAGGACCTGGGCTCGGACGCGAACATCTACGGCCACGCCGCGCTGGAGGGCCACAACGAGCGGTTCGTGGTCCGTACCGACCGGCGCAGCATGCCGAACATGGGCGACACCGTGTTCGTCAAGCCGCGTACCGGCCGCAGCCACGTCTTCCACGCCGCCACCGGCCAGCGGATCTGACGTACGCGAAAAGGGCGGCCCGCCACGGCGGACCGCCCTTTTCGTTGCTCTCGGTCAGGCCTCGACGGACCGGCGGCGGGCGACCTCGGCGAGCGTGACCGCGGCGGCGACGCTGGCGTTTAGCGACTCCACCTCGGAGACCATCGGGATGCTGACGGTCAGGTCGCAGGTCTCCCCGACCAGGCGGGACAGCCCTCGGCCCTCCGAGCCGACCACCACGACGAGCGGGCCGACGGCGGCCTCCAGGTCGTACAGGTCGGTCTGCCCGTCGGCGTCCAGGCCGACCACGACGAAGCCGGCCTCCTTGCACGCCTTGAGCGACCGGGTCAGGTTGGTGACCTGGGCCACCGGCACGCGCGCGGCCGCGCCGGCGCTGGTCCGCCAGGCGGTCGCGGTGATCCCGGCGGCACGCCGTTCGGGTACGAAGACACCCTGCGCGCCGAACGCGGCGGCCGAGCGGATGACCGCGCCGAGGTTACGCGGGTCGGTGACGCCGTCCAGCGCGACGAGCAGCGGAGCGGCCTGCTCCAGCGCCGCCGCGACCAGGTCGTCGAACGGCTCGTAGGCGAACGGCGGCACCTGGAGGCCGACGCCCTGGTGCAGCACCCCGCCGGTCATCCGGTCCAGCTCGGCGCGGCTGACCTCCAGGATCGCGATGCCCCGGTCGGCGGCGGTGCGGACGATCTCCTTGACCCGGTCGTCCATGTCGATGCCCTGCGCGGTGTAGAGCGCGGTCGCGGGCACCTGGGTGCGCAGCGACTCCAGCACCGGGTTGCGCCCGACCAGCAGCTCGGGGCTGTCCTTCGCCGGGTTGGCCTTACGGCCCGGCGCGACCCGGGGGCCGCCCCGGCCGGCGGGCTTGCCCTTGCCGCCCTTGAGCGGCACACCGGCCCGGCTGCCCTTGCCCCAGGTGGTGTCCTTGGTGCCGGGCTGGCCGATCTTGGGCGCACGCCCCTCCTCGGCGGCGGTGCGGCGCTCCTTGTCCTGCTTCCAGGCGGTGCGCTGGGGCAGCTTCTCGGTGCCCGAGTACGCCTTGTGCCAGGGCCGCTCGTCGGCGGGCAGCGTGCGGCCCCGCCCGGCGAGGGAGTCCTTGTTCTTGCCACCGGTGCCCTTGGGGGCGCCCGCCTTCGGCGTCAGTCGCCGGCCACGGCGCTGCGAGTTGCCGGCCATCAGTCCTGCTCTCCAATAGTCCAACGCGGGCCCTGGGGGGTGTCCTCGACGACCACGCCGGCCTGCTTGAGCTGGTCGCGTACGGCGTCGGCGGCGGCCCAGTCCCTGCGGCCGCGGGCCTGCGCGCGCTGCTCCAGGGCCAGCGCGATCAGGGAGTCCACCACGCCGCGCAGGTCGTCCGCGCGGCCGCCGCCGGTCCAGGCCGGGTCCAGGGGGTCGACGCCGAGGATATCCAGCATCGCCCGGGTGGCGGCGAGCGCCGTGCGGACGGTCACATCGTCCCCGGCGGTGAGCGCGGTGTTGCCGTCACGAACCACCTCGTGCAGCGCCGCCAGCGCCGCCGACGTGTTGAGGTCGTCGTCCATCGCGGCCACGAAGGCGTCCGGCAGGCCGCCGGGCCGGCCCGTGCCGACCCGCTCGGCCGCCCGCTGCACGAAGCCCTCGATCCGCCGGTACGCCACGGCGGCCTCGCGCAACGCGTCCTCGGAGTAGTCGATGCGGGAGCGGTAGTGCGCGGCGACGTAGTAGTAGCGCAGCTCCACCGGGCGGACCCCGAGCGAGGCCACGTAGTCGAGGTCGAGCGTGTTGCCGAGCGACTTGCCCATCTTGGTGCCGCCGATGCCGAGCAGGCCGTGGTGCACCCAGTAGCGGGCGAACGGCAGGTCGGCTGCCTGCGACTGGGCGATCTCGTTCTCGTGGTGCGGGAACGTCAGGTCGAGCCCGCCGCCGTGGATGTCGAACTCGGGGCCCAGGTAGCGCCAGCACATGGCCGAGCACTCGATGTGCCAGCCGGGGCGCCCGCGCCCCCACGGCGACGGCCAGTAGGCGTCGGCCGGCTCGCCCGGCTTGGCGCCCTTCCAGAGCGCGAAGTCACGCGGATCCCGCTTGCCCCGGTCGGGGGCGTCGCCGGCGGGCTGCATGTCCGCCGGGGACTGGCCGGACAGCGAGCCGTACGCGGGCCAGGAGGCCACGTCGAAGTAGACGTCGCCGGAGCCGTCGGTGGCCGGGTAGGCGTGGCCGGTCTCGATCAGCCGGACGATCAGCTCGTGCATCTCCGGGATGTGCCCGGTGGCGCGCGGCTCGTACGTCGGCGGGAGCACGTTGAGCGCCCGGTAGGAGGCGGTGAGGATCTGCTCGTTGGCGTACGCGATCGACCAGAACGGCCGGTCCTGCTCCATCGCCTTGGCCAGGACCTTGTCGTCGATGTCAGTCAGGTTGCGGATGAACGTGACCTCGAAGCCCTTGCTGAGCAGCCAGCGGCGCAGCACGTCGTAGTTGACGCCGGAGCGAAGGTGGCCGATGTGGGGCGGGGCCTGGAGCGTGAGACCACACAGGTAGACCCCCACCTTGCCGGCTTCCCGCGGGACGAAGTCCCGCACCGATCGGGTGGCGGTGTCATACAGGCGTAGCGTCACCTCACAAGGGTAGCCGTCCACACATTTCCGGGTTGGCCGGAGCCGGGTCGTACGCTGCGTGCTGTGGACACGGCGGCACGCACGGGAGAGACCGCACAGACCCTGGACCGGGGTCTGCGGCTGCTGCACCTGGTCGCGGACGCGCCGGGCGGGCTGACAGTCACCGAGGCGGCGCACCGGCTGGGCATCGGCCGGGCGGCCGTCTACCGGCTGGTCGGCGCGCTGACCGGCCACGGCATGCTCCGGCGCGACGGCGAGGGCCGGCTGCGCATCGGCGTGGGCGTGCTGCACCTGGCCCGCCGCGCCCAGCCCCTGCTGGCCGAGGGGGCGTTGCCCGCGCTGCGCCGCCTCGCCGAGGGCACCGGGGCGACCGCCCACCTGACGGTGGTCGAGGGCGGCGAGGGGGTCGCGCTGGCGGTGGTCGAGCCGAGCTGGACGTCCTTCCACGTGGCGTACCGGACCGGCACCCGGCACCCGCTGGAGCGGGGCGCGGCGGGCCGGGCGGTGCTGGCCGGGCGGGCCGGCGATCCGGGGCCGGTGAGCACCAGCGGCGAGCTGGAGTCCGGCGCGTACGGAGTGGCCGCCCCGGTGCTCGGCGTGCCGGGTCTGGAGGGCAGCGTGGGGGTGGTGTCGCTGACCCCGCTCGACGTGGCGGACGTCGGCGCCCAGGTCACGGCCGCCGCCGAAGCGGTAGCCGCAGCGCTCTCCTAGCACATCGGCAGGCCGCTCGGGGGTTGTCCACAGGGCGCGAAGGGCGGCACGGCTGCGGCTGTCCACAGGGGTATCGATCTCCACCCGTGCGCCGCCACGCTCGTCCCATGCCACCTCAACCTCATCGACCGCCGGAGCTGGCCTGGCAGGTCTTCCGGGGCTCGGAAGCGATCCGGCGCGGGCTGCTGTCCCGGCACCACCTGCGGGGCGCGTCCTGGATCCGGCTCCGGCAGGACGTGTACGCCGACGCGCGGCTCGACCGCGACCACGCGCTGGCCTGCCGCGCCGCGCTGATGCGCATGCCGCCGGGCGCGGTGGTCGCCGGCCCTTCGGCGGCCTACCTGCACGGGGTCGAGCACGCCGCCGGCCTCACCGACGACGTGCACGTCCTGCTGCCGGCCACGGTCCGGGCCGACTCCCAGCCGGGTGTCCGGGTGCACCACGCCCCGATGTCGAGCACACGCAGCGGCCTCCTGGTCCCGGTCGGCGGCGCGGCACCCGCGCGAACGAGCCCATCCGTCGGCACGGGGTCGCCCGCCGCATCGAACCCCTTCGCAGAGTCGTCCCCCGGCGCGGTGATGATCCTGGCCGGCCCGCCGCCGCGTACCGAGCCGGTCGCCTGTGCCTGGGAGACAGCGGTCTGGGCCGATCCGGTGAAGGCGGTCGGCATCATCGACGGGCTGTTGCGTACCGGTTCGGTCAGCCGCTCGGCACTGGCGGGCGAGGCGGCCCGGAACGCCTGTCGCCCCGGTGGGCGGCGGGCGGCGTGGGTGTTCGGCCTGACCGACGGGCTGGCCCAGTCACCGCCCGAGTCCCACCTGCGGGTACGCCTTGTCCTCGCCGGCCTGCCGCGCCCGGTGGCCCAGCATCCGGTGCGCGTGTCGACCGGCCTGATCCTGCACTCCGATCTGGCCTGGCCGGGGTTCCGGGTCGCCGTCGAGTACGACGGTCAGTGGCGCGCCGACGCGGACCGCACGCACCTCGACCGGAGGCGGCTCAACCAGCTTGTCGAAGCCGGCTGGCTGGTGTTGCACGTGACCGGCCGCCGCCTGCGCAAGGAGTTCCCCGCCCTGGTCCGGGAGATCCGCGCCGCACTGGTGGCCCGGGGATGGCGGCCGTGACGCCCGCCGTCCGGAAGGAAGCCGGAACGCCGAAGTGGCGGCGTCCGGGAACTCCGGACACCGCCACTTCGGGGAAACGGTCGTTACGGTCGGACGTTCGGCTTGACCGGGGTCTTCACCGCGGCGTAGGCGTCGACGATGCCGTAGCCGTAGAAGCCGTTGAAGTTCAGCGAGCCCGCGCAGTACGCGTCGAACTCGGCGTCCCGGCCCTCGTTGGTGTAGCTCTGCAGCCGCGGCTCCGGGCAGGCGTGCTCCGCCGCCGTCCGGTAGAGGTGCTGCTCGACCAGGTTCGGCGCCATGCCGTAGCCGTTGCGGCCCTCCTTCTTGCCGTGCTTGCTGACGATCAGCGCGGCCACACCCGAGACGTGCGGGGACGCCATCGAGGTGCCCTGCAGGTAGGTGTAGTAGCCACACTCACCCTTGGCGGTGCACTGCTTGAACACCGATTCCTCGAAGCCGGCGACGATGTTGCCGTTCTCGTCGACCGACCCCTCCTCCTGGAGCACCTTCTTCGGGTACGTGGAGAGGATCATGTTGGCGTCGGTGCGGTACGTGTCGGTGCCGAAGCCGTCCCGGAACCAGCCACCCGGCGCCGCCACCGAGATCTGCTCGGTGCCGTAGTTCGAGTAGTCAGACTTCTTGCCGGACGGGCCGACCGCCGACACGCCGATCACGTGCGGGCCCTCGACCGGCAGGTCCCAGCAGGTCGCGTTGTCGATCGGGCGCGGGTACGGGTCGGCGCCGTAGTCCGGGCTGCTCACGTCGGTACGCGGCGCGCCCAGGTCCTCGTGGTTGTTGCCGAGCGAGCCGACCAGCGTGACGCCCTTGCGGTGCGCGAAGTTCAGCGCCCGCTTCATCGCCTCGATGACGGTGCGCTGCTCGGCCTGCGCCTCCGGCGAGTCGGCCGGGTTGGCGGTGCAGTTGTAGAGCCACGGGTCGACGTAGAAGGACATGTTCACCACGTCCAGCCCGGAGCGGCCCGCGTGCACCAGGGCGTTCACCACCGGGTTGAGGAAGAAGTACCCGCTGTCCTGGCCGCCCTTCAGCTCCACCAGGGAGACGTTCGGGGCCACGCCGGACAGGCCGAAGCCGTTGGCTGCGGCGCCGATGGTGCCGGCCACGTGCGTGCCGTGCCCGCCGTCGTCGGTGCCGACCGGGTCGAGGCAGCTCGCCACCTCGCACGGCCCGTCGACCTCGGGGATGTCCGGGGCGAAGTTGCGCGACAGCGCCCAGTTGAAGTTCGGTGCCAGGTCGGGCTGGCTGGCGTCGACGCCGGTGTCCAGGATCCCGACGGTGACCCGGCGGTCGCCCGGCTCGATCTTGCGGGCCTTGTCGGCCCGGATCATGTCCAGACCCCAGAGCTTGTCGTCGAGCGGGTCCATCTTCTTGTTCTTGCCCTTGGCGACCTTGCCCTTCGTCGCCGCGGCGGCCAGCAGGTGCTCCTGCTCGACCCGGTCCAGCTTCGGCTTGCGGCCGATCGCCTTCTCCTCGGCGGCGCCGACCAGCGCGCCGGCCGCGTTGGCCCGGCTGGCGAAGTCCGCCCGGTCGCTGGTGACCTGGAAGAGGCCGACGTCGTCGGTGCGGGCGACGACCTTGCCACCGGCGGCGGCGATCGCGGCGATCGCGGCGTCGGTGGAGACGCCGCTCTCGGCCAGCACGGTGAAGGTCCGGGTGTCCGACGGCGCGGCGCTCGCCGGAATGCTCAGGCCGGTCACCGTGAGTGCCAGCGAGGCCGCAGCCGCGACCGCGCCGACGGTGAAGCGCTTGCTCACCACATCAGATCCTCTCGTTGAGGGACGTGGTGTCATCCCACATCACGGGAGCGCGTTCCGCCAGATCGACGTCCGTTATCGGCGGCAACTAGGCATTCGCGTTCGTCAAGGCGATAAGCACCTCGGACAGGTCGGCGAGCGTGGCCACCTCGGCGTCGGGTTCGAGGCCCCGTGGACGGGGCAGTCCGGCCCGGTTGAGCCAGATCGCACGCAGCCCGGCCCGCTGCGCGGCCACCACGTCGTGCTCCGGCGAGTCACCGACGTGGACGATCCGGGACGCCGGCAGCCCGGACGCCGCCACCACCGCGCCGAAGAACTCAGCGGCGGGCTTCTTGGGCAGACCGCCCTCGTGCGCGTACAGCTCGAACGCGAACTGCCCGTCGAGGCCGCAGCGTTCGGCACGGCTGTTGCCGTTCGTGGCGAAGCCCAGCACGTGGTGCGGGCGCAACGCCGCCAGCGCGGGCAGCACGTCCGGGAAGGGGCGGCTCAGCGCGTACCGGCGGGCGAAGAACAACGCCGCGAACTCGTCCAGGTCCGCCTCCAGCCCGGCCCGGGCCAGCGAACGGACCAGCGCGGCCCGCCGGATCTCCTGCACCGGGGCGGCGCTGAGCGCGCCGAAGACCGCACCCCAGTCCTCCTCCAGGTCCGCGAGCGCCACGGCGGCCGCCGCCGGGGTCCGCCGCCGCATCTCCTCGAGTACGGCGACGAGCGCGCCGGTGACCGCCGGGCGCAGGTCGACGAGGGTCTCGTCGGCGTCGAAGACGACGGCGCCGTGTGGCCCGCTCACCGGTCACCGGCCGGCACCGGTTCGGCTGCCGCCGGCGTCGGCACCGGTTGTGGCGCGCCCCGCAGTTCGCCTGCCCGGACCAGGGCGACGCCGCCGAGGATGAGCACGCCGCCGGCCAGCTGGATCAGGCCGGGCAGTTCGTCGAGCACCAGCCAGGCGATCAGCACCGCGAACATCACCTCGGTCAGCCCCACGAAGGAGGACAGCCGCGCTCCGAGCAGCCGGGTGCTGGCGACACCGGCGAGGTACGCGACCACCGCGGCGATGAGCGACAGCCCGGCGACCGGCACCAGCCAGCTCACCCGGTGCCCGCCGAAGGTGACGTCGGCGGTGCCGGCGGTGAGCGGCAGCGCGCCGATGCCGCCGAGCAGGAGCAACGCCAGCGCGCCGACCGCCATGCCACCGCTGGCCATCACCACCGAGGGCAGACGCGCGTCGGTCCGGCCGGCGATGACGAAGTATCCGGCCAGCCCGACGCCCGCACCGAGCCCCCAGAGCACGCCCACCGGGTCGAGTCGCCCGGCACCGGTGAGGTCGAGGACGAGCACCAGTCCACACAGGGCGGTGACGGAGCCGGCCACTGTCAGCAGCCGGGGTCGCTGCCCGTGGGCCAGCCACATCCATCCGACCACGAGCACGATGCCGAGGTATTCCAGCAGGAGCGCCACACCGACCGGGAGGTAGCGGACCGCGTTGAAGAAGCACGCCTGCGCCGTGGCCACGCCGAGCAACCCGAACAGCACCACGCTGAACGCGTTGCGGCGCAGCACCTCCCACCTGCCGCGCAGCGCCAGCACGGCGGGGACGGCGAGCACCAGCGCGGCGATGCCGACCCGGGCGATCACCACAGCTACCGCCGACCACTCCCCGGTGATCAGTGGGCGGGCGAAGGTGCCCGAGGTGGCGAAGGTGATCGCGGAGAGCAGTGCCAGGCCGAGCCCGACGCTGGACCGTTCACGCATCGGCAACTCCTGGTCATGAGTGAATGGAGGTTATGCTGATGACGCTAGGCGTAGCCTCCGACAGGAGTCAAGTTGCTTTTCGCTCATGACACCGAATGTGCGCTGGTCAGCGCCGCGGCACTGGTGAACACCGCCGACGGCGACCGGGAAGGGCTGCCCGACGTGGCCGCCCTGGACGCCTTCTTCACCACCCACGGGTGGAGCGGCCGGCACGAGCACACCGACGCCGAACTGCGCCAGGTCCGCGCGCTGCGGCCCCGGCTGCGCCGCATCTGGTACGCCGACACCGACGAGGTGGTGGCGATCGTCAACGGGCTGCTGCGCGAGTCGCAGGCGCTGCCGCAACTCGTCCGGCACGACGACGAGCCGTACCACCTGCACGCCGTGCCACGGGACGCGCCGCTGGCGACCCGGATGGCCGTCGAGGCCGCGATGGCGATGGCCGACCTGGTCCGGGCGGGCGAACTGAGCCGGCTGCGGCACTGCGACCACCCCGACTGTGACAACGTGCTCGTCGACCTGTCCCGGAACCGGTCCCGCCGGTTCTGCGACGCCGGCTGCGGCAACCGGGCCGCGGTGAGCGCCTACCGGGCCCGCAAGGCCGCCGCGTCCCACTCCTGACGCGTCGCGGGCCAGTCGTCGCGGCGCAGCTCGTACTCCACCTCGCCGTGCTCCGTACCCGGAATCGGGTCGTCGAAGGTCAGGTGGAAGGTGCGGACGTAGCGCAGCCCGGCGCGGGCCATCACCGCGCGGGAGCGGTCGTTGATCGTCATCGTCTCGGCCCACACCCGGCGGACGCCCACCGTGTCGAACGCGTGCCGCACCAGCGCCCGCGCGCCCTCGGTCGCAAGCCCGTGTCCCCACGCCGCGCGGCGCAGCCGGTAGCCCAGCTCCGCCTCGGTGCCGTCCTCGGACGGGTCGAGCGCGAACCAGCCGAGGAACTCGCCGCTGAACCGGTCCAGCGCCGCCCAGCGGCCGAGCCCGGGATGCCGGTCGTACCCGGCGAGCACCCGGGGCAGCACCTCGTCCCGGAACGTCCCGGCCGGCGTCGGCGCGCCACCGGTCAGGAAGCGCATGACCTCCGGGTCGGCGTCCAGCGCCACCAGCCGGTCCACGTCGTCCATCGTGAACCGGCGCAGCGTCAGCCGCGCGGTCTCCAGCAACACGTCGCCGTCGTCACGCACGGTCGGATCATGCCGCGCTCACTGTGGCCGGTCGAGGCAATTACCGGTACCGGCTCAGGGGTGGGTCATCCGCAGCAGGTCCAGTGCCTCGTCCAACTGGGTCTCGGTGAGCTTGCCCGAGTCGACGTGCCCCCGGGAGATCACCACCTCGCGGATGGACACCTGCTTGGCCAGCGCCTCCTTGGCGATCGAGGCGGCCTCGTCGTACCCGAGATGGCGGTTGAGCGGGGTGACGATCGACGGCGAGCCCTCCGCGTACGCCAGGCAGACCTCGGCGTCCGCGACCAGGCCGGCCACCAGCCGCTCCGCGAACAGCCGGCTGGACGCGGCGATCAGCTTGATCGACTCAAGCAGGTTGCGGCCCATCACCGGGAGCATCACGTTCAGCTCGAAGTCGCCCTGCGACCCGGCGAACGCCACCGCCGCGTCGTTGCCGACCACCTGGGCGCAGACCTGCCGCATCGCCTCGGCGACCACCGGGTTCACCTTGCCCGGCATGATCGACGATCCCGGCTGGAGGTCCGGGATGCGCAGCTCGCGCAGCCCGGCGCGCGGGCCGGAGCCCATCCAGCGCACGTCGTTGGCGATCTTGTAGAGGCCGACCGCGATGGTACGGAGCTGGCCGGACGTCTCCACCAGCGCGTCCCGGGCGCCCTGCGCCTCGAAGTGGTTGCGCGCCTCGGTCAGCGGCAGCCCTGTCGACTCCCGCAGCTTGCCGATCACCCGGTCGGCGAAGCCCAGCGGCGTGTTGATGCCGGTGCCGACGGCGGTGCCGCCCAGCGGCAGCTCGGCCAGCCGGGGCAGCGCCGACTCCAGCCGCTCCACGCCGTAACGCACCTGCGCGGCGTAACCGCCGAACTCCTGCCCGAGCGTGACCGGCGTGGCGTCCATCAGGTGGGTACGCCCGGCCTTGACCACCGTCTCGAACTCGGCCGCCTTCTCCTCCAGCGCGCCCGCGAGCTGCTTCAGCGAGGGGATCAGATCCTCCACCACGAACTGGGTGGCGGCCAGGTGGATCGAGGTGGGGAACACGTCGTTGCTGGACTGCGACGCGTTGACGTGGTCGTTCGGGTGCACGTCCCGGCCCAGCTCGCGGCTCGCCAGCGTGGCGATCACCTCGTTCGTGTTCATGTTGGACGAGGTGCCGGACCCGGTCTGGAAGACGTCCACCGGGAACTGGTCGTCGTAGCCGCCCTCGGCCACGTGCGCGGCGGCGGTGGCGATCGCCTGCGCCACGTCCGCGTCGATCACGCCCAGCTCACCGTTGACCAGGGCCGCCGCCCCCTTGATCTGCGCCAGGGCCTTGATCTGGGCCGGTTCCAGCCCGCGCCCGGAGATCGGGAAGTTCTGCACCGCGCGCTGGGTCTGCGCCCGCCACAGCGCGTCGGCGGGCACCTCCACCTCGCCCATCGAGTCGCGTTCGATCCGGTAGCCGGTCGCCTCTGGAGTCGTCACGCGTACCATCCTGCCGCGCCACTGGCCGGTGTGCAGGGAAAGTGGCGCGGCCCTCAGCCGAGCTCGGCCAGCAGCCTCTCCGCCTCCCGCTGGTCCGGCGACTCGACCTGGCGGAACAGCGCCAGCGCCCGCCCGGCGTACCGGCGAGCCCGCTCGGCGTCGGTGTGCCTCAGGCAGCGGGCCATGCCGTCGAGCGCACGAGCCTGCTCGTAGCGAGCGCCGAGCCGAGCGGCATCAGAGAGCACCCGTCGGTGCAGGTCCAGCGCGCTGGCGACGTCGCCCTGATCGAGGATCGCCCGGGCCAGCAGGTTCCGGGTGGCACACTGCCCGACCAGATCCCCGGCGTCGGTCATGGCCACGAGCGCTTCCCAGTGCAGCTCGGCGGCCAGTTCCGGCCGGCCTTCCTCGCGCTCCATCGTGCCCAGCTCGTTGAGCAGCTCACCCTCGCCGTAGCGGTTGCCCACCTGGCGCTTGAGCCTTGCACCGGCACCCAGGAGCCGAAGCGCGGGGCCGCGCTCGCCCCTTCGGTGCCGCGCCATCCCGAGGTGGCCGATGGCGTTACCGACCTGCCGCAGATCGCCGGCCTGCCGGGCCACGGCCATCTGATCGCGGCACATCCGCACCGCCTCGTCGTAGCGGCCGATCTCGATAAGCGTGAACGCCAGGTTGTTCAACCAGCTCAAGAACGAGGTCGGGTCCGGCATCCGGCGAGCGGGCACCAGCAGCGACTCGAACACCTTGATGGCCCGCTGGGGCTGTCCGTCGACCCCGTACGCGGTGCCGAGGTTGCCGAGCGCCTTGACCAGGTCGTCCCGGCGGCCGAGCCGCCGGTAGATGCCGACCGCCGCCTCCATCCGCCGGATGGCCTCTGCGAACCTCGCCCGGCGGTAGTCCGCCGAAGCCAGATAGTTGAGCATCGTGGCCACTGCTTCGTCGTCGCCCAGGCGCTCCGCGGCACGCAGACCGATCTGGTGCGTCTCCACCAGATCGTCGAGGTGACCGCCGTAGAAGTTTATCGACCAGCCCACCCGGGCGAGCTGCCAGCTCTGCTGGAGGAAACCCTCCTGCTCGGCCAGCCGGACCAGGGCCGTCATCGCCGGCCGATTCTCCTCCAGCCACGGACGGCCGAGGGCGACGGTGCCGTCCACCAGGTCGGATCGCACCGGCTCGGGCAGTGACGGGCACCCGACCGAATCGATCGCCTTCCCCAACGCCGCGGCGACGTGCAGGTGAAAGTCGAGGAGCCGTGCCGTCACCGCCCTTCGCTCCTCGACGGTCTCGCGTTGCGCGACGAGCATGCGCGCGTACTCCCGGATCAGATCGTGCAGCCGGTAGCGGCCCGGCTCCGCCTCGTCGACGAGGTGCGCGTCGACGAGTTCGTCGAGGGCATCCTGAGCATCCGGCACCGACAGCTCCGTGAGCACCGCCGCCACCCGGTTGTCGGCGGTGACGCCGGGGTGCAGCCCGAGCAGCCGGAAGACCCGCTGCGCGACCGCTGACACCTGCTCGTACGACAGCGCGAAGGCGCGGGCGACCGAGCGCTCCCCCGCGGCCAGCTCGGCCAGCGGATCGGACGCGCCGGCCAGCCGCTGCGCCAGGTCCGCCACCCGCCAGCGCGGCCGGTGCGCGAGCCGGGCCCCGGCCAGCCGCAGGGCGAGCGGAAGGTGACCGCAGCGCCGGGCCACCTCCGCCGCCGCCTCGGGCTCGGCGGCGATCCGCTCCGTGCCGGCCACCCGGGCCAGCAGCTCGACCGCTTCATCGCTGTCGAGTACCGGCAGCGACGACGGCCGGCCCGAGTCCAGGCCGACCAGTCGGCGGCGGCTGGTGATCAGCACCAGGCAGTCCGGGCCGTTCGGCAGCAACGGCGCCACCTGGTCCGCGTCGGCGGCGTTGTCGAGCACCACCACCGCCCGCCGGCCGGCCAGTTCGGACCGCCACACCGCCAGCCGGTCCGCCAGGTCGGCGGGAACCCGCTCGGGCGGCACGCCGAGTTGCCGGAGCAGGGTGGCCACCGCCGCGGTCGTGGCGAGCGGGCTCTGTTCGCTGTGTCCGTGCAGGTCGACGAAGAGCTGCGCGTCGGGGAACCGGTCGGCGACAGCGGTCGCCACCTGTACCGCGAGTGTGGTCTTGCCGCTACCGGCCATGCCGTCGATGAGCTGGACCCGGATTCCGTCCTCGACGATCTCCCGCACCAACCTGGACACTGTCTGCTGCCGCCCGGTGAAGTCGCTGATCGTGCGGGGCAGCGCCCGCACCGGGGCGGTGGGCCGGTTCTCCGGCCCGCCCAGCGCCACGTCACCGGCGAGGATCCGCTGGTGCAGCTCCTGCAACGCCGCGCCGGGTTCGATGCCCAGCTCCTCGGCGTAGATCCGCCGCCCCTCCCGGTAGACGGCGAGCGCGTCCGCGTGGCGGCCGACCGCCGAGAGAGCCAGCATCGACTGCCCGCGCAGGCGCTCCCGCAGCGGGTTGCGCTCGACCGCCTCGGTCAGCTCGTCGATCAGATCGGCGGCCATGCGCAGCCGCAGCTCGATGTCGACGCAGTCCTCCAGCACGCCAAGCCGCTGCTCGTCCAGCGCCCGGGCCCGCTGCCGCACACTGCGGGCGGGGACGCCGGCCAGCGCCGGGCCACGCCACAGCGCCAGCGCGGCCCGGTAGTGCTGGCGGGCCTCGGTCAGCCGGCCGGCGGCGGCATTCCGGCGGGCCGTCTCCACAGTGCTCGCGAACACCTCGGCGTCGAGGTCCCCCGCCTCGACCCGGATGGTGTAGCCGGCCGGATCGGTGACGATGGTCCCGGCCGGCAGTCCGAGCCGCACGAACCGCTGCCGCAGGCGCGACACGCAGCTCTGGAGCTGGGTACGCGCGGTGGCCGGTGGGCGCTCGTCCCAGACGGCGTCGACCAGGTCCTCGACCGGTACCACTCGTCCCGGGCGCAACAACAAGACGGCGAGCACGGTCCGATCCCGTCCCGCGGTGACTGTGGCCTCACCGCCACCGACCCGCAGGGGCCCCAGGATTCCGAACCGCATCCGCGCTCCCACCCGTCACGAGCAACATTCAGCAGAGTAGCCCGATGATCACCGGGTGCTCCGAGCAGGCGATAGCGATTCGATAGCGGTTCGGCAGCGGCCTCACCCAGACTTGCCGCGGGTTGTCGGTTACGGCATCCGACGGGGGCGGTGCGCCTGTCCGGCCACGCGGCCGGGCAGGCGCACCGATGTCGATGCACGACGAACACGCCGAGGGGCGCTCGGGATCTCTCCCGGGCGCCCCTCGGCGTATGTCCGGACTCAGCGCCGCCCGACGGTGAGCACCGGCTTGGTGACCTCGGCGAAGAAGTCGTTGCCCTTGTCGTCGACGACGATGAAGGCGGGGAAGTCCTCCACCTCGATCTTCCAGACCGCCTCCATGCCCAGCTCGGCGTACTCCAGCACCTCGACGTGCTTGATGCAGTCCTGCGCGAGGCGGGCGGCCGGGCCGCCGATCGAGCCGAGATAGAACCCGCCGTGGGCCTGGCAGGAGCGGGTGACCTGGGCGGACCGGTTGCCCTTCGCGAGCATCACCATCGAGCCGCCGGCCGCCTGGAACTTCTCCACGTACGCGTCCATCCGGCCCGCGGTGGTGGGACCGAACGAGCCGGAGGCGTAGCCCTCGGGGGTCTTCGCCGGGCCGGCGTAGTAGACCGCGTGGTCACGCAGGTATTGCGGCATCGGCTCGCCCGCGTCCAGCCGCTCGGCGATCTTCGCGTGCGCGATGTCCCGGGCCACGACGAGCGGGCCGGTCAGGGACAGCCGGGTCTTCACCGGGTACTTCGACAGTTCGGCCCGGATCTCGTCCATCGGCCGGTTCAGGTCGACGCGGACGACCTCCTCGGTCTCCAGCGTCTCGTCGGTCACGTCGGGCAGGTAGCGCGCCGGGTCGGTCTCCAGCCGCTCCAGCCAGACGCCCGACGGGGTGATCTTCGCCACCGCCTGCCTGTCGGCCGAGCAGGACACCGCGATCGCGACCGGGCAGGAGGCGCCGTGCCGGGGCAGCCGCACCACCCGTACGTCGTGGCAGAAGTAGCGCCCGCCGAACTGCGCGCCGATGCCGAAGTTGCGGGTCAGCTCCAGCACCTCGGCCTCCAGCTCCAGGTCACGGAAGCCGTGCGCGCTCATCGAGCCCTGAGTGGGCAGCGCGTCCAGGTATTTCGCGGAGGCGTACTTCGCGGTCTTCAGCGCGTACTCGGCGGAGGTGCCGCCGATGACGATGGCCAGGTGGTAGGGCGGGCAGGCGGCGGTGCCGATGAGCCGCAGCTTCTCCTCCAGGAACTGCATCATCCGCGTCGGGTTCAGCAGCGCCTTGGTCTCCTGGTAGAGGTAGGACTTGTTGGCCGAGCCGCCGCCCTTGGCCATGAACAGGAACTTGTACGCGTCGGGGTGGCCGTCCGGGTCCTCGGCGTACAGCTCGACCTGGGCGGGCAGGTTGCTGCCGGTGTTCCGCTCGTCCCACATGGTCAGCGGGGCGAGCTGCGAGTAACGCAGGTTGAGCCGGGTGTACGCCTGGTAGACGCCGCGCGAGATCGCCTCCGCGTCGGTGCCGTCGGTGAGCACGTGCCGGCCGCGCTTGCCCATCACGATCGCGGTGCCGGTGTCCTGGCACATCGGCAGCACGCCACCGGCCGCGATGTTCGCGTTGCGCAGCAGGTCGAGCGCGACGAAGCGGTCGTTCGGCGAGGCCGCCGGATCGTCGATGATCGACCGGAGCTGGGCCAGGTGCGCCGGGCGCAGGAAGTGGGCGATGTCGTGCATCGCCTCCGCCGTGAGCGCGGTCAGCGCGCCCGGATCCACGGTCAGGAACCGGCGGCCTCCCGGGCCGTTGACGACGTCCACGCCCTCGTCGGTGACCAGGCGGTATTCGGTCTCGTCGGGGCCGGTCGGCAGCAGGGGTGCGTACGAGAATGCGGCGGCACTGCTCATGACCGAAAAGCCTAGGGCAGAGGCGTCGATCGGTGGCACCCGCAGGTGGGTGGTGGGACGACGCTCTCACAGGCAGTCACCCGCCGTCGGCGCAGAGTTCCCGTTTCGGCCCGCAACTGCCCTGGCCGGCCGGCGGGCGCCAGCTGCCGTCCGGGTCCGGCGCGACCGGTGCGCCGTCCCGCTCCGGTCCCGGCACCGCTGCCGTACCGGCGCCCCAGCGGACGTACCCGATCTCCCGTCCCTCGCCGATGATCATGCCGTTCGGGCCGACCGCCAGCGCGTTCGCCGACGTGCGCAGCTCGACCAGCACCCGGCCCCCGCGCGGCTCGACAGCGATCAGCCGGGACGGCTTCTCCTCGGTGATCACCGCCGCGTACGGGGTGAGTGCCGCGCCGCTCTTGCCGCCTGCCGGCCGGGTCCAGCGGGTCCGGTCGGCGGACAGCTCCCGGCCCAGCAGCGAGCCCTTGTCGGCGCTGCGCACCACGGCGTAGCGGTCGTCCACGGCGAGCAGCTTCTCGCCGTCCGCGCCGACCTGGAGCAGGCGTCCGTCGTACCCGTCGAGCACCGCCTCGCGCCCGTCCGGGGCCACCCCGATGAGTACGTTGCGCCCGCCCTGCGGATCCTCCCGCTGCACGCAGCCGGCGTAGTCGGCGGTGCGCAGGTTGAGCCCGGTACGCCGCCACACCTGCTGACCGTTGGCCGGGTCCACAGCGGTGACCGCGTAGTAGCAACCCCCGTCCCGGGAGGTGGCGGCGATCCGGAGCAGCCGGCCGCCGACCACGGCGAGCCGCTCCTCCCGGCCGGGCTGGACGTTCTGCAACACCCGGCCGGTGGCGGTGTCCACCACGTGCACCCGCCCGTCGACCGGGAAACCGAGCAGCGGTGGGACGGACTCCGGCCCGGCCACCCCGCCGTCGATCCGGTTGGCGCCCAGTCGCCGGGTACCGAGCAGTTCCGGGTTGTCGGCGAGCACGCCGCTGTGCACGCCGGGCAGGAACGCGCTCCACAGCGGGGCGGTGCCACGCGGCTCCCAGGCACGCAGCGTGCAGTCGGTGGGCTGCACGCAGTACGCGTCCAGCAGCAGGTTCCGGTACGTCCAGACGGCGATCGCGCGGTCGTCGCGGCGGCGGGTCACGCCGCTGACCGGGTCGAGCACCTCGTACCCCTTGTCGAGCAGCCGGCCCACGGCGACGACCGGGTCCCGGTCGCCGCCCGCGACCGCCGACCAGTCGGCCTTGCGTTCCCACAGCCGGCTGCCGTCGGCGAGGTTGCGCGCCTCGATGCGGGTGCGCTGCTCCACGATCACGGTGTCGCCGGCGATGGTGACGCTGCGCGGCGTGCCGCCGACGCGTTGCTGCCAGGCCACATCCGGCTCGGAGATCGGCTTGCTGCGGTCGACCCAGTCCCACAGTGCCGGGAAGGGGTTCCAGACGCCTGTCGCGGCGAGGACGACCACGGTGACGAGCCCGAGCAGCAACCAGCCGCGTACGCCTAGGCCCTTCACACCGCACACGGTAGCGACGATCACCTGTCCCCCGGGCCGCGTGCGGCGCGTGTCGCGGCGCTTCTTGGGTGGGTGAGGTGTTAATAGGGGGCCCTTCCACCTCCGAATGCGTTAACAGGGGGCCCTTCCTTACCCGCGGGCGGCGGAGCGGACGAGCGGCAACGTGCGGTACGGGATCTGCTCGGCCAGCGCGATGATCGTGGACGCGCGCCGGATGCCCTCCGAGGCGACGATCTGGTCGATGACCCGCTGGAGGTCGGCGTTCGACCGGGCGACGATCCGGCAGAGCATGTCGCTGGAGCCGGTGATGGTGTGCGCCTCCAGCACCTCGGGGATGGCGGCCAGGTGCGCGGTGACCTGGTCGTGGCCGTGCCGCTGGCTGATCTCCAGGGTGACGAAGCTGGTCACCCCGAAGCCGATGGCGGCGGGCGTGATGTCCGGCCCGAACCCGGTCACCACGCCCCGGCCGACGAGCTTGTCGAGCCGGGCCTGGACCGTGCCCCGGGCCACGCCGAGTCGGCGGGAGCACTCCAGCACACCGATCCGCGGCTCCTCCGCCAGCAGTTCGATCAAGCGCGCGTCCAGGTCGTCGAGCTGTACATCCTGACCAGTGTTCATGGTGCCCGACGGTACCGAATGCACAACCTGACCAGGAATAACGCTAACTGTTGCCCAACTCACCGTGACCCGTAGATCCTCGCCGGAAGAGCACATCCACGGCGGCCCCCGAGGCCGGCCGGTACGCGAGGGAGGCCACCATGACCCAGGCGATCGACCGACCCCAGTCGACCGAGGAGGTCGACGTCGACGCTCTCGTCGGCGCGGTCGACCACGACATCACCCGCGACCCGTTCCCGGTCAAGGGCATGGACCACGTCCACTTCCTGGTGGGCAACGCCAAGCAGGCGGCGCACTACTACTCCACCGCGTTCGGCATGACCTGCGTGGCGTACCGGGGTCCGGAGCAGGGCTACCGGGACCACGCGCAGTACGTGCTGACCAGCGGTTCGGCCCGCTTCGTGCTGACCGGCGCGGTACGCCCGGACGCCGACGGCGCCGACCACGTGGCGAAGCACAGCGACGGCGTCTGCGACATCGCGCTGGAGGTGCCGGACGTGGACGCCGCGTACGCGCACGCGTTGGCGCAGGGCGCGACCGGCGTGGTCGAGCCGCACGACGTCAGCGACGAGCACGGCACCGTGCGGATGGCCTCCATCGCCGCGTACGGCGACACCCGGCACAGCCTGGTCGACAGGTCCCGCTACACCGGCCCGTTCCTGCCCGGCTTCGTCGCTCGCGGCCCGATCGTGGACCGGCAGCCGATGATCGACGCCGGGCTCCAGCCGAAGCGGTTCTTCCAGGCGGTCGACCACGTGGTCGGCAACGTGGAGCTGGGCCGGATGGACGAGTGGGTCGAGTTCTACAAGCGCGTCATGGGCTTCTCGAACATGGCGGAGTTCATCGGCGACGACATCGCCACCGACTACTCGGCGCTGATGAGCAAGGTGGTCGCCAACGGCACCCGCAAGGTGAAGTTCCCGCTCAACGAGCCGGCCGTGGCCCGCAAGAAGTCGCAGATCGACGAGTACCTGGAGTTCTACCAGGGGCCCGGCGCCCAGCACATCGCGGTGGCCACCAACGACATCCTGGCCAGCGTGGACGCCATGCGCGCGGCGGGTGTCGAGTTCCTGGACACGCCGGATTCGTACTACGAGGACCCGGAGCTGCGCGCCCGTATCGGCAACGTCCGGGTGCCGATCGAGGAGCTGCAGTCCCGCAAGATCCTGGTCGACCGGGACGAGGACGGCTACCTGCTCCAGATCTTCACCAAGCCGGTGCAGGACCGCCCCACCGTCTTCTTCGAGCTGATCGAGCGGCACGGCTCGCTCGGTTTCGGCAAGGGCAACTTCAAGGCCCTGTTCGAGGCCATCGAGCGCGAGCAGGAGAAGCGCGGGAACCTGTAACACTGTCCGCGTGACCCAGCCTCCTCCGAACCCGACGCCGCCGCCCGCCGGACATCCATTCGCGGGCGGCGGCTTCGCGCCGCCCGGCGGACCGGCGGTGCCCGCACAACACGTTCCTCCGGGGTACGCCGGCCCGCCCGGCTACCCGCCCCCCGGGTACGCCCCGGCGCCCGCCCCGCCTCCGGTGGCGCCGAACGGGCAGCCGCTGGCGGGCTTCGGCGACCGGCTGCTGGCCTACCTGATCGACGTCGCCGTCGCCATGGCGGTGACGCTGGTGTTGTTCATGCCGGTCTTCCTCCTGCTCATCTTCTGGATGGTCGACCAGATCGAGCAGGCCGGCCCGAACGGCCCGGACCCGGCCGACATCTGGACGGACGTGTTGCTGCCGCTGCTCGCCGCCGAGTTCGGAATCCTGCTTCTGATGCTCGCCTTCTACTGGGTCTACCACGTCGAGTACGCCCGCCGGACCGGGCAGACGCTCGGCAAGAAGGTGATGAAGCTGCGGATCGTGCCGATGCAGCCGGACGCCCCACTGACCCGGGGCATGCTCGGCAAGCGCTGGCTCGTCGAGTTCGCCGGTGGGATGTTCGTGCCGTTCCTCAGCTACCTCGACGGTTTGTGGCAACTCTGGGACAAGCCCTGGCAGCAGTGCCTACACGACAAGTTTGCCGGAACGGTCGTCGTTAAGGTTGGCCAGTGAGCGCGAGGAGTGAGCCGGGTCTGCGAGCCCCGCAGTCGCGAACAAGGACGGCATCGTGAGTTTGGAACCTGGCTGGTACGTCGACCCCGCCGACACGGAGACCCGCAGGTGGTGGGACGGCGAGGGCTGGATCGGCGCGCCGATTCCGGTCGACGTCACCCCGCCCGAGGGTCCGCCGCCCGCGGAACCCGAGCCCGCGCCGGCCGCCGCGACGCCCGCCGCCGAGCGCCCGGCCTCCGGGCCCGGCGACCGGCCCGAGGCGACCCCGACGTCCGGCACGCCGGGCGGACCGAGCCCGTGGCCCGGCCAGCCGGGTCAGGCCGGTCCCTGGCCGGGTCAGCCGGGCCAGCCCGGCCAGGTGAACCCGTGGCCGGGCCAGCCCGGGCAGCCGGGACAGGCCGGACCGGGCACGCAGGGGCCGCCGCCGGGCTGGCCGTACCCGCACTGGCCCGGCGCGCAGCCGATCCCGCGCCCGCACGGGCTGCCGCTCGCCTCCTACGGCGCCCGGCTGGTCGCGCGCCTGATCGACCTGGGCATCGTGTTCCTGCTCAACGCCGTGGTGAACGGCTGGTTCGTCTGGCGCTACATCGAGGCCGTCTCCCCGTACCTGCGCGAGTCGGTGCGCCGGGCGCTGAACGGCGACACGTCCACCGACGGGCTGCCCCAGATCGACGACCAGGCCGGCGGTCTCCAGATCGCCATCCTGGTGATCGCCACCGCGCTCTGGTACGCGTACGAGGTGCCGTCGATGGCGGCGCGCGGTCAGACCTTCGGCAAGCGGCTGATGGGCATTCGCGCGCTGCCGGTCGAGGCGGACCAGCCGCTCGGCTTCGGCCGGGCCACCCGGCGCTGGAGCACGCTCGGCCTGCCGACGCTGCTCTGGTACTGCTGCGGGCTGGGCCTGCTGCTCCAGCTCATCGACGCGATCTCGCCACTGTTCGACCATCCGCTGCGCCAGGCCCTGCACGACAAGCGGGCGCAGACGGTGGTGGTCCAGCTCCCCCGCAAGCGTGACCCCCGTACCACCCCGCCCGAGAGCGCCGACACCCCGGGAGACACCCCATGACCGACACCGGACGCCAGCAGCCCGCGCTGCGGCTGACCCGCGCCGACCTGGACGCGCTGCCCAACTACGTGCCCGGCCGCAGCCCGGCCGACCTGGCCCGCGAGCTGGGCCTGGCCGAGGCGATCAAGCTGGCCAGCAACGAGGTGCCGTACGGCCCGCTTCCGGGCGTGGTGGAGGCGGTGGCCGAGGCGGTGGCCGGTTCGCACCGCTACCCGGACATGGGCGTGGTGGCGCTGCGCCAGGCGCTCGCCGAGCGGTACGGCGTGGACGCGGACCGGATCGCCACCGGCTGCGGTTCGGTGGCGCTGGCCGAGCACCTGGTGCGCGCCACCTGCCTGCCCGGTGACGAGCTGCTCTACTCGTGGCGCTCCTTCGAGGCGTACCCGATCATCGCGGCGACCAGCGGCGCGACAAGCGTGCGGGTGCCGAACGACGCCGGCCACGGGCACGACCTGGCCGCGATGGCGGCGGCGGTGACCGACCGGACCCGGATGGTGCTGGTCTGCAACCCGAACAACCCCACCGGTACGGCGGTGCGCCGCGCCGAGCTGGACCGCTTCCTCGACGCGGTGCCGGACGACGTGCTCGTGGTGATCGACGAGGCGTACCGGGAGTTCGTCACCGACCCGGAGGTGCCGGACGGCCTGACCTACCTGGACCGGCCGAACGTGGCGGTGCTGCGCACGCTGTCCAAGGCGTGGGGCCTGGCCGGCCTGCGGATCGGCTGGCTGGTCGCGGCGCCCGAGGTGGCCGCCGCCGTGCGCAAGGTGGTCACCCCGTTCTCCACCAGCATGGCGGCCCAGGCCGGCGCGCTCGCCGCGCTCGCACAGGCCGACGAGGTGGAACGGCGCTGCGCGCTGGTCGTGGCCGAGCGGGACCGGGTCACCGAGGCGCTGCGCAAGTTCGTGCCGGACGTGCCGGACAGCCAGGCCAACTTCGTCTGGCTGCCGCTGGGCGAGCGGGCGGTGGAGTTCGGCCGGGCGTGCGAGGCGCGCGGCGTGATCGTCCGGCCGTTCCCCGGTGACGGCGTACGGGTCACCATCGGCACCCCGGCCGAGAACGACGCGTTCCTGGCCGCCGCCGAGGCCGCGCTGGCCTGACCGGGCGCGCCCGGGCCGGTCCGTCAACCCCCTACGGACCGGTCCGGGCGTCTTCGTCCGAAGACCGATCAGACAAGAGAACCCTAGGGGCTTTTGTCCGTTTTGTAACGCTCGACTCGCCGAGTCAGGTCACCGCGAACAGCACCGGCTCGGCCATCAGGAAGTACCCCTGGTCGTCGTCCTCCGCGGCGGCGCTCTCCCGCAGCCGCTCCACCGCGACGTAGCCGTCCACCGCGTACGCCCGCCCCGGCCGCCAGCCGATCCCGTCCCGTCCCAGGTCCAGCACGAAGCTCGACCGGGTCGTGCCGGTGAGCGGGTCGACGGTGACCAGTTCCCGCCGGTCGGTCAGCAGGTGCACCCGTCCCGGCTCGGTCGCGAGCACCCGGGCCGGATGGATGTCCGCCCGGCGCCACAGCTCCTCGCCGGTACGCGCCGAACGCCCGACCACCACGCCGCCGGCCGTGTCCACCGCCCGCTCGCCGTCCAGCACCGTGTCCGGGTGGTCCAGGCCGGGCGCGGCGGCCGGTTCGCCCGGGTCGGTGACCAGCCAGCCCCGGCTGCCCGCGCCGTCCGGCCCGGCGGTACGCAGCCCGCGACAACCCGAGTGCCCGTCGCGGCAGCCCACCGGCGTCACGGCGAGTTGTTCCGGCGCGTCCGGCGGACGCCAGCGGGTCCGCACCACGCCGGTCGCCGCGTCCCGCAACTCGACGGCGGCCGGGCCGTCGCAACGGTCCACGCCGACCAGCTCACCGCTCGCTGTCGTACCCACGTCGGACCGGCAGCCCCGGCCCACGTCGACGTGCCAGAGCCGGCGGCCGTCGGCCAGGTCGTACCCGCCGACCCCGCCCGGGCCGGCCGCCACCAGCACGGTCCGCCCGTCCGCGGTGCGCGCCACGTGCAGACCCGCCGGATCCCAGACCGTGGCGGCGAAGGTGCGTCGCGGCTCCGGCACCGACCCCGGCCGCGGGCCGTCGGCCCGCCAGGCCACCCGGCCGGTACGCGCGTCCAGCGCCACCAGCCTCCCGTCGGACCAGCGGCTGACGACTGTGGTCTGCTCGGCGAGCACTCCGGCCAGCTTCGCCGGCCAGCGGCGGAAGGACCAGAACGGGGTGACCCGGTGCCGTCCGGTGACCGGCTGGTCCGCGTACACCTGACGGGTGCCCGCGTAGACGCGGAGGCGGCCGTCCACGACCAGCGGCGCCACCGGCAGCCGGGCGAGCACCCCGGCGGTCGGCGCGGGCGCCTCCGGGTAGGGCTTGCGGGCCGGCGTGTCGACCTCGGCGGGTGCCAGCACCCGGACGACCACGGCGACCGACGCCGCGACGGCGAGCACCGCCACCAGCGCCACCACGGCCCGCCGCTTCGCGGCCTTCGCCATCCGTCACCTCCGCCCCGGCACCCTACCGGCCGCGTGCGGGCCGGGTACGGGGAGCGGCCGGGTCGGCTCAGGCGGCCTCGGTGGATCGGGCGGAACCGGCCGCTAGTGCCAGGTCGGCCAGGTCACGCCGGAGCGCGCCCTCGACCGCGCGGGCGGCCAGGCCGCCGAGGATCAGGGCCAGCACCCGCCCGTACGCCCGGGTCGGCACCGCCTCCTGCTCGACGGTGACCTCGGTGCAGCCGCGCCGCCGCCGCTCGACGGTGCGCAGCGTCCACGTGATCCGGTAGTCGGCGCCGGCACCGCGCGAGCCGAGCACCAGACGGCTCGGGGCGACCGACTCGATCACCTCGAACTCCTCCGGCTCGGTGCCGCCGTCCGGCCGGAAGCGGGTCTCCCGCCACACAGTGCCCGGTCCGAACCCGCCGGCGCCGAGGACCTCGACCGCGTCCACCGCCGAGAGCCAGTCGGCACGGGCCGGGAGGTCGGTGAGCAGCCGCCACAGGTCGGCGTGCTGCGCTTCGATGAATGCGGATACCGTCACCGTCGACATGGCACCTCCCGTGTCGTACACGGTACGGGGCGTGACGGGAAACGGGGAGCCTCGCTGTGACATTTCCACCGCCGGTGCCCCGATCCGGGGCACCGGGGTGTGGCACGGACGGTCAGCCGCGCAACGAGCCGCCCCGCAGCGCGGTGACGAACGCGGCCCAGCCCGGTGGGCTCACCGCCAGCGCCGGGCCGTCCGGGTCCTTCGAGTCGCGTACGCCCACCACGCCGTGCGCGGCGACCACGTTCGTCGCCACCTCGACGCAGAGGCCCTGATCGTTCGAGCGGCTGCTGGTGCGCCAGACGGCACCGGTCAAATCGGTCATGCTCGGTCCTTCCTGCTCGGCTTCCCGGGTACGCCCCGGCCCGGCACCGCGGGCGGCTCCCGGCTCGACCGGGAACCACCGGCCGGGCGTACGTGATCCGGACCGATCAACGGCGAAGGAAACGGCCCCGGTCGCACATCTGGTGCGACCGGGGCCGTGGCAGGCCGGATGTCAGCGGGCCGGGAGGATCGTCCCGGTGACCTCGCCCAACGCGACTGTGGTGCCGTCCGGGCCGGGCGCGGTGGCGGTGATCGTCACCGTGTCGCCGTCCTCCAGGAACGTCCGCTCGCTGCCGTCGGCGAACTTGACCGGCTCGGACCCGCCCCAGGTCAGCTCCAGGAACGACCCGACCTGACCGCGCTCCGGGCCGGAGACGGTGCCGGAGGCGTAGAGGTCGCCGGTACGCAGCGACGCGCCGTTGACGGTGAGGTGCGCGAGCTGCTGCGCCGGGGTCCAGTACATGCCGGCGAACGGCGGCTCGGCTACCCGCTCGCCGTTCCACTGCACCGACAGCGTCAGGTCCAGCCCGAGGCGCGGGGTGTCGCGCAGGTAGTCCTGCACCGGCGGGTCCTGGTCGGGCGCGGGCACGAACGCGTCGGCCAGCGCCTCCAGCGGCGTCACCCAGGCCGAGACGGAGGTGGCGAACGACTTGCCGAGGAACGGCCCGAGCGGCTGGTACTCCCACGCCTGGATGTCCCGGGCCGACCAGTCGTTGACGAGCACCACGCCGAAGACGTGGTCGTCGAAGTCGGCCACCGGCACCCGCTCGCCGAGGCGGCTCGGCACGCCCACCACGAAGCCCACCTCGGCCTCGATGTCCAGCCGGACCGAGGCACCGGTGGTCGGGCCCTGCACGCTGGCCCGCTGCCCGGTCGGGCGGATCACCGGCGTGCCGGAGACCACCACCGTGCCCGCCCGGCCGTGGTAGCCGATCGGCACGTGCTTCCAGTTCGGCAGCAGCGGCGGCTGGCCGGGCCGGAAGATCTGCCCGACGTTCGAGGCGTGGTGCTCGGAGGAGTAGAAGTCGACGTAGTCGGCCACCTCGAACGGCAGCGCCATCTCGACCTCACGCAGCGGCACCAGCAACGGCTCGACGGCCGCCCGGTGCTCCGGCTCGGTGAGCAGCTCGACGACCCGCTGCCGGACCGCCGTCCACTGCGGGCGGCCGAGCGCCATGAAGGCGTTGAGCGTCGGCCGGCCCAGCGCGCCGCCGGCCAGCACCAGACCGGCGGCCTCCGCGCCGGCCAGGTCCAGCGCGAAGTCACCGATGCGGACGCCGACGCGCGGCTCGCCCTCGCCGTGCCGGAACACGCCGTACGGCAGGTTCGTCACCCCGTACGGCGACCCCGCCACACCCGGAACCCAGCTCATGCCGTGCTTGCCGGGCATGCCGGGCATGCCCTCACGGCCCTCGCTCCGCTCGGTGCGTTCGCTCATGCCGTGCTTGCCGGGCATGCCCTCACGGCCCTCGCTCCGCTCGGTGCGTTCGCTCATGCCTCAAAGCCTCCGTTCACCAGCCCCAGCCGGATCAGATCGGTAAGTGGGTCGGAGATGCTGCACGAGCCGTACCCGACCCAGAGCGGGCGCTCGGCGTCGCGGTGCGCCCGGGCCGGCTCGACCACGCGTACCGGGTCGGTGGCGGCGAGCAGCTCGGCCACGGCGTCCACCTCGGCGCCACCGACGGCGGCGAGCGTCGCGCCCAGCACGTTCACGAAACCGTGGTGGTTGAAGCCGGTCTCCGGGTCGCGGTGCCGGATCGCGTGGTGCAGCCCGGCGGTGAGCTTGAACGGCAGCTTCCGGTCCCGGCAGGCGCAGATCACCGCGGCCAGCTCGACCGGGGTCGGGAACAGCTCGGCGGCGAGCCCGCCGGTGCGGAACTTGGCGGCCACCGGCAGCCCGCCGGCACGCGCCTCGGCGAGCGTGTCGAGCGCGCCCATCAGCCCGAAGGTGAGCGGGATCTCCGCGTACACGGCGGTGGTGTCGAGCCGGCCGGCGAGCGTCATCAGCGCGGACAACCCCGGTTGCGGGTCCTCGCCGCGCTTGGCCACCGGCGCCTCGATCTGCCGGGCGGCCACCCCGTCGGGCGCGAGCGCGTCCAGCGCCTGCGGGAGCTGGTCCAGGCCGGTGTCGCCGACCAGCCCGATCACCAGCCCCTCGGCGGGGTCCACCAGGCCGCGCAGCGACCCGCGCTGGATCTCCGAGGCGGGCAGCAGCAGCGGACCGACCATGTCCGCGTACCAGGCGGTGCGGTGGGTGCGGTGCGCGGTCACCGCGTCGGGCAGCGGGGCGTTGCCGGGCGGGAAGACCGCGGCGTCGTCCACCAGACCGGAGAGGAGGCGGGGCACCTGCGTTGACACGAGACAAGAATGTACGGGACGCTACGAGGAACGGACAACAGCGTCCGATTATCGGACGCCACCGGCCGGAGAACGGGACATATCGGGAGGCGAAATGCCGTACTACCGCAGCGTCGGCGACGTGCCGCGCAAGCGCCACACCCAGTTCCGCCAGCCCGACGGCACGCTCTACGCGGAGGAACTGGTCGGCCAGGAGGGCTTCTCCTCCGACTCGTCGCTGCTCTACCACCGGCACGCCCCGACCGCGATCCTCGCCGCCGAGGAGTACGCCCCGCCCACAGTCACCCGCGTGCCGAACCTGCCGCTCAAGCCGCGCCACCTGCGCACACACAAGCTCGACGGCACCGGCGCGGACCCGGTGCTCGGCCGGCAGTACCTGCTCGCCAACGACGACGTACGCATCGCGTACGTGCTCGCCGACCGCCCGTCGCCGCTGTTCCGCGACGCCACCGGCGACCACTGCCTCTACCTGGAGGCCGGGTCGATGCGGGTCGAGTCGCCGTTCGGCGTGCTGGACGCGGTCGCCGGTGACTACGTCGTCATCCCCACCTCGACCATCCACCGCCTGGTGCCCACCGGCGACGAGCCGACCCGGCTGCTCGCCGTCGAGGCCGCCGGCCACATCGGGCCGCCCAAGCGCTACCTCTCCGTACGCGGGCAGTTCCTGGAGCACGCGCCCTACTGCGAGCGCGACGTCCGAGGACCGGACACCCCGCTGCTCGTCGACGGCGAGGAGGTGGAGGTGCTGGTCAAGCACCGGTCTCGGGCCGCAGGACCGGGTGGCAGCGGCACAGCCTGGACGCGTCATGTCTATGCGAACCACCCGTTCGACGTGGTCGGCTGGGACGGGCACATGTACCCGTGGGCGTTCTCCATCCACGACTTCGAGCCGATCACCGGGCGGATCCACCAGCCGCCGCCGGTCCACCAGACGTTCCAGGGCCCGAACTTCGTGATCTGCTCGTTCGTGCCGCGCAAGGTGGACTACCACCCGGCCGCCATCCCGGTGCCGTACAACCACCACAACGTCGACTCCGACGAGATGCTGTTCTACACCGGCGGCAACTACGAGGCCCGGCGCGGCTCCGGCATCGAGCAGGGCTCGATCTCGCTGCACCCGTCCGGCTTCACCCACGGCCCCCAGCCGGGCGCGGCCGAGCGGTCGATCGGGGCGGAGTTCTTCGACGAGCTGGCCGTCATGGTGGACACGTTCCGGCCGCTGGACCTCTGCGACGCGGCCGCCGACTGCGAGGACGACGGCTACGCCTGGACCTGGGCGCGCAAGTCCTGACGTACGCGAGAAGGGGCCGCGCCCGGCACGGACGCGGCCCCTTCGCACGCGGTCGTCAGAACGTGGACGCGTCGATGACGAAGCGGTAGCGCACGTCGGAGGCGAGCACCCGCTCGTACGCCTCGTTGATCTTCTCCGCCGGGATGACCTCGATCTCTGCGCCCAGCCCGTGCTCGGCGCAGAAGTCGAGCATCTCCTGGGTCTCCGCGATGCCGCCGATGTTCGATCCGGCGAACGACCGGCGGGCCGGGATCAGCGAGAACGCGTGCACCGACAGCGGATCCTCGGGCGCGCCCACGTTGACCAGCGTCCCGTCCACAGCCAGCAGCCGCAGGTACGCGTCCATGTCGAGGGTCGCGCTCACCGTGTTGATGATCAGGTCGAACGAGCCTGCCAGCTCGGTGAACGTGTCCTCGTCCGCCGTGGCGTAGTAGTGGTCGGCGCCGAGCCGCAGCCCGTCCTCCTGCTTCTTCAGCGACTGCGACAGCACAGTCACCTCGGCGCCCATGGCGTGCGCCAGCTTCACCGCCATGTGGCCGAGGCCGCCCAAGCCGATCACCGCCACCCGGCGGCCCGGCCCGGCGTTCCAGTGCCGCAACGGCGAGTACGTGGTGATGCCGGCGCAGAGCAGCGGCGCGGCGGCGTCCAGCTCGATGCCGTCCGGGATGCGCAGCACGAAGTCCTCGGTGACCACGATGGCCTGCGAGTAGCCGCCCTGGGTCGGCTTGCCGTCCCGGCCCACCCCGCCGTACGTGCCGGTGCTGCCCTTCAGGCAGTACTGCTCCAGGCCCTTGCGGCAGTTGTCGCACTCCCGGCAGGAGTCGACGAGGCAGCCGACGCCCACCCGGTCGCCGGCGGCGAACTTCGTGACAGCGGAACCGACCTCCCGCACCACGCCCGCGATCTCGTGACCCACCACGATCGGGTAGCGGGTCGGCCCCCACTCGCTGCGCGCGGTGTGGATGTCGGAGTGGCAGATGCCGGAGAACTTGATGTCGATGAGGACGTCGTCCGGTCCGAGATCGCGCCGCTCGATGGTGGTCGGGGCGAGCGGTTCGGTCGCGGACGTCGCCGCGTAGGCGTTGACGGTGAGCACTGGTTCCCGCTTCCTTCAGCCGGTGTTTCCGGTGCTCCTACCCTCTCACCGGCGAGTGAACGCGGTGAATCCGGCCACCACCGACGCGGTGATCGCCCCGGCGAGCGGCCACGGGCCGCCGACCAGCGCGTACACGAGCAGCAGCAGCACCGCGGCGGCGGCCGCGTAGACCGGCACGGCCAGGCCGCGCGACATCGCCTCGCGCAGGCCGGGCTGCCAGGTGGCCGGGCGCCGCAGCAGCACCGCCACCCCGGCCACCGACAGCACCGCGAGCAGCCGGGACGCGCCCGGCGAGGCCGGGGCCAGGGCGGCGACCAGCACGCTCGCGACCAGGGACAATCCGGCCACCGACAGCATGAGGCGCCGGATGCCGGCGTCCACCGTCCGGGCCGGGTCGGGCCGGGCCACCGGCAGGTCGGCCAGCGCGGTCAGGTGCTCCAGCGTCTCGGCGTAGCGGCGTCGTTCCAGCCGGGCCACGCCCACGTCCCGCCCCGCCTCGCCCAGCTCCGGGTCCAGCCGCAGCGCCTCCCGGTAGGCCCGCTCGGCCAGGTCGAACAGTTGCAGCCGCACCGCGACCAGGCCCAGCACCAGGTGCGCCTCCGGCTCGTCCTGGGCCAGCTCCACCCCGCGCCAGGCCGCGTCCAGCGCCGCCTGCCCGTTGCGGGACGCGGAGAGGAGGGCGGCGGCACTGCGCTGCGCGTACGCGTCGCCCGGCGCACGCGCCAGGATCTCGTCGGCGGTGGCCGCGGCGGGCTTCCAGCGTCCCAGGTCGAGCAGCGCGAACCCGCGCGCCACGAGCGCCGGCACGACCGCCTCGGGCGGGGCGGCGGGCGACGTGCCGGGTGTCTCAGCGGTGCCGTCCACGGTGGGCGTCTCGACGGCGGGCACGAGCGTCTCGACGGCGGCGAGCGCCTCGGCCGGCCGGCCTGCGGCCAGGTGCATCCGGGCCAGCATGGTCAGCGCGGACAGGTGCCCGGGCTCGGCCGCGAGCAGCGCGGTCAGCTCGCCGATCCCCTCGTCGTAGCGCCCCAGCTCGGCGAGCAGGTGGGCGCGTTGCAGGTAACCGTCGGCGGCGGACTGGTCGGGGGCGGCGTCACTCGGCATCCCGGCGAGCGTATCCGCCCCGACCCACCGCGCGCCGAGGGTGCCCGGCGTCAGGCACTCCGGCAGGACGCGCCCGCCCGGCCGCCGCACGTGCCCAGGCTGCACCACCGGCGCAGCCCGCTCTCGTCCAGGAACAGCCACCCGCACCGCCGGTCCGGACAGACCCGCACCGTGAACCGGGCCGGATCGGCGAGCAGCTGCGCGCCGCTGAACGCGGCGGCGTGCACCGGCAGTCGGAGCCCGGCCGCCAGGTCGGGCCACCACCTGCCGCGTCCGTCTGCCTCGCGCCGGAAGACGAGCGTACGGGCGGCGGCCTCGGCGGCCCGCGCGACGTTCTCGAAGGCAGGGCCGTCGTCCGGGTCGACCAGGCTGGCGTAGAGCGCGGCGCGGAGCGTACGGGCCTCGTCGAGCACCGCCTCCGCCGCTGCCGGGTCGCGGCGCGCGAGGTGCAGCAGGCGGTTCGTCGAAACCTCGTCCACCAGCCCGACGTGGCCGGCCCAGACGGCGAGGGTGCGGTAGCCGCGCAGCCACTCGGCGCCGGGCAGCGGCGGCTCGTGCCCCCACCCGGCGAGCGTGTTGCAGAAGTCCAGGGCCGGGTGGCCGCCCACGCTCCACGGCAGGCTCTCGTCGCCGACCCGGATCTCGTGCATCGGCCGGCCGGCCCGGTCCAGCCGGTCGTCGCCCGCGAGCACCCGGCGCTGCACCTCCCGGAGGCGGGGCCCCGGCTCGACGCCGAAGTCGGCCACGAGCAGGTCCCGGGTGGCGCGGTAGAGGCGCAACGCGTCGGCCCGCCGGTCGCCCCGGTACAGGGCGGTCATCAGGACCGCCACGAGGTGTTCCCGCGTCGGGTGCTGGGCGGCCAGCGGCATCAGGTCGGCTATCGCGCGCGTGTGCCGGCCCAGCGCGAGCTGCGCCTCGGCCCGTAGTTCCACGGCGACAAGGCGAAGTTCCTCGACCGTGCCGTGCAGCCGGTCCCGCAGCTCGTCGTCCGCCGCGTCGGCGAGCAGCGGCCCGCGCCAGAGGGCGAGCGCCCGGTCGAGTGACCGCACCCGCCCGGCGGGATCGGCGGTCCGCCCGGCCGCCCGGACCAGGTCGGCGAACTCGTCGACGTCGACCCGGTGCCCGTCCTCCTCCACCGCGTAGCCCTCACCCCGGGTGCTGATCAGAACCCCGTACGGGTTGAGTGAGCCCCGCAGCCGCCCGATGTACGTCTGCACCGCACTCCGGGCCGTGGCCGGCGGCCGGCCGTTCCAGAGCAGGTCGATGAGGCGATCGGTCGGCACCACCCGGCCCACGTCGAGCAGCAGCACCCCGAGCAGGCAACGCTCCTGGCGCCGGCTGCCGACGTCGACCGGCCGGCCGTCGTGGCGGGCCTCGAACGGCCCGAGCAGGCGGAACTCCATACCGAACAGGACGACCCGGTACCGGCCGGGGGTTGTCGCCCGACGGTGATCGCGTGGTGAGGGACCCGGCCGACCGGGTCCGCCCGCGCGACACCTGCCGCTCGACACGGTGAGCCGGTGGTGAGCGGGTCCGGCGATGCTCGCCGCCCGGACCAGCGAGGGATGGAGTGGAACATGCGGTTCAGGATGAGTATCGCGGTGGCGAGCGTCGTGGTGGCGGCGGTCGCGGCCCTACCAGGGTCGGCGTCCGCCGCGCCGGAGCGGCATCCCGCCCCGGGTGCCTGGGAGCGGGCACCCCAGGCGCCGTTCGAGATGCCCGCCGGCGCGCGGTGCGAGTTCGCCGTACGGGTCGAGCCGATCGTGGACGAGGTGCGGAAGCTGACGATCGAGACCTACCCGGACGGCGCCCCGAAGCGGGAGTTGTTCACCGGCGCTCTGATCAACCGGGTGACGAACCTGGAGACCGGCGCCACCTCGACGGCGGACGCGAGCGGCACCGCCCTCGTCGTCTACCGCACCGACGGCTCGATGACCTGGTACGTGACCGGGCCGGTGCTGCTCGGCTTCCGGGAGAACGCCGGCACGCTGCCGAAGGGGCTGTGGATCGTCGACGGCCAGTTCCGGGTGGAGTTCTCCCCCACCTACGACAAGACGATCACGATGCTCCACGGCACGACCCACAACGTCTGCACCGACGTCGACTGATCGGGTGACGCGGTGACCGGCGTCCCCGGTCACCACGTCAGTCGGCCGGCGCCTCGTAGACCAGGGCCACAGCGATTCCGGCCAGCCCCTCCCCGCGCCCGGTGAAGCCCAGCCCGTCGGTGGTGGCGGCGGAGACGGTCACCGGGGCGCCGACCGCCTCGGAGAGCACCCGCTGCGCCTCCTCCCGGCGCGGCCCGATCTTGGGGCGGTTGCCCACCACCTGCACCGACACGTTGCCGATGTGGAAGCCCGCCGCCCGTACCCGGCGCGCGCTCTCGGTCAGCAGCGCCACCCCCGACGCGCCCGCCCACTCCGGCTGGTCCACCCCGAAGTTCGCGCCCAGGTCGCCGAGGCCGGCGGCGGAGAGCAGGGCGTTGCAGGCGGCGTGTGCCGCCACGTCGGCGTCGGAGTGGCCGGCCAGGCCGTCCTGGTCGGGCCAGTGCAGGCCGGCGACCCAGCAGGGTCGTCCGGCAGCGAACGCGTGCACGTCGGTGCCGACGGCCACCCGAGGAACGATCATGACCAGAGGGTACGCGTCGCGCCTTGACGGCGGCCCGGGCTGTGGTTAGCTTTGGTTGTTGTACGCCCCAGTGTCGCCTCTGCCTCGTGCAAGCGCCTGGGGCTCTTTCGTTGCCGTCGGCGCGGCGGGCGATCCCTCGCGATCGTCACGCTTAGCATCCGCTCCGTGACGCATCACCCCCATGCTCGAACGGTGCACCACTGGATCTCGCCCGGCAGGTTCCACCCCTATCTGGCTGCCGCCGGTGGCGACGAAAGCAAAGCCTGCGAGTTGTACGAGTGGAGCGTCGCCCTCACAGGCGCGTCGTTCGAGGCGTTCCACTACGTCGAGGTCGTTACCCGCAACGCGATTGATCGGGAGATGAGAGCGCACCTCAACGAGCCGGACCGCGGCATCCCGTGGTTCCCCCTCGAGGTCAGCGGTAGGCGCCACGTGCAGGACGGCATCGACCGGAACGTCGCGGAGGTCCGCGCGCGCCTGCGTCGAGAACATTCCCGGAAAGAAACCCGCGACCAGATCATCGCGGGCTTAAGTTTCGGCTTCTGGGTCTCCATGTTGGGCTCGGAGCACGAGCAACTGTGGCGGGAGGCCCTGCACCTCGCCTTCCCGCACTCGTCCGGCAAGCGCCACGACGTCGCCAGCGCGATGAATGCTCTGCGGGTGTTCCGCAACCGGCTTGCCCATCATGATTCTCTTCTCGCGACCGACGTGCCGTTCCGCCTCAGTCAGATGATCGACGTCGTCGCGTGGGCCGACCCGGATGCCGCCCGCTGGCTCAGGAAGATTGAGCGGGTGACAGAGGTACACCGACTGCGCCCAGCCGCCCGCAACGACACGGTCGTGGTCCCCGCCAAGAACGCATGGGGGCTCTACCAGTCGGCGCGAGCGTACGTCTGCCAGGCAGGCAGGTCATTTCAACCTGTGGATCATCTGGCCGTCTACTCGCAGCGCCAGATCCTTCCAGAGGTGCCCAAGATCCTCTTCCGGCTCGACAACGTCGATTGGACGGTCGGTGAGGTGAACCGGCTCCGAGCGGCGGGTGAACCACGCGACGCACTCCTCGCCGACATCATCGAGGTCAGCCGGAAGCACGGGTGGACCGAGGGGCGTTATCAGGTGTTCGGACTCACGGCGCCGGGGTCGGCGGGCCATCTGACGCTACCGACGCCGATCCCGCACCACGGCCGAGGCAGAGGTAGCGCTTTCACGCAAGGCCAGCGGTATGTCGTCCGAGACCGCCTCCGCCGGGCTCGATCCACCGCCGACCTGTGAGGCGGTCAGGCGCCGGTGGCAAGCAGGTGTTCGGCCAGGGCCAGGTCGAACGGGCGAGTGATCTTCAGGGCCAGCTCGGAGCCGGGTACGCAGGTCACCGCGCCCCCCTGCTTCTCGACCAGCCCGGCGTCGTCGGTGAGCGCGTCACCAGCCGAACTGTGGGCCGCGATCAGCACCGACCGACGGAAGCCCTGCGGCGTCTGCACCGCCCGCAGCGCTGACCTGTCGACAGTGCCGAGCACCCGCTCGGCCGCGTCGACCTCCTTGATCGTGTCGACCACCGCAAGCACCGGGATCACCGCGTCGTGCCCGTCGCGGACCGCCGCGGCCACCGACTCGACCAGGTGGGGCGGGGTGAGCGCGCGGGCCGCGTCGTGCACCAGGACGATGTCCGGGCCGGCGGGAACTGCTGCGAGGGCCGCCGCCACCGACGCCTGGCGTTCGGCGCCACCGGGTACGACTGTCACCGGGGCCACGGGGTCGAGCATCGCGCGTACCGCCTCGACTTCGGTCGCCGGTGCGGCCACCACGATCGTGTGCACCGAGGGCGCGGCGGCGATCCGGCGGACCGCGTGCACCAGTAGCGGCTCACCGGCGAGCAACCGGAGTGCCTTGGGGGCGCCGGGTCCGAGGCGTACGCCGGCACCTGCCGCAGGAACGAGGACCGCGACGTCACCGCGCGGATTGAGCTGCGCGGTCACGTCGCGGTCCTCGGATTCGTTCGCTGCGGGGTGGGTAGAGGCAGAGGCGTGGATCAGGCCTCGGTCAGCACCTTGTCGAGCAGCGTCTCGGCCTCGTCCTTGGTGCTCTTCTCCGCCAGCGCGACCTCGCCGACGAGGATGTCACGAGCCTTGGCGAGCATCCGCTTCTCGCCCGCCGACAGGCCCCGCTCCCGCTCCCGGCGCCACAGGTCGCGGACGACCTCGGCCACCTTCAGCGGGTTGCCGGAGGCCAGCTTCTCCAGATTCGCCTTGTAACGCCGCGACCAGTTGGTCGGCTCCTCGGTGTGCGGTGCACGGAGCACGTCGAAGACCTTGCCCAGGCCCTCTTCGCCAACCACTTCGCGCACACCCACGATCTCGGCGTTCTCGGCGGGCACCCGGACCGTCAGGTCACCCTGCGCGACCCTCAGGACGAGGTATTCCCTGGGCTCGCCCTTGATGACCCGAGTCTCGATTGCCTCGATGAGTGCGGCCCCGTGGTGGGGGTAAACAACGGTCTCGCCGACACTGAAAACCATAGGTTCGAAACCCCTTTCGCTGTGTCTAGGGTAACACGCTCAGGCACCGATGTCTCACCGCTGTCCTGATCGTTGGCGCAGCTCAGGGGCCCTGTGAGAGGTATTTCTTCAGCTTGACAGGCGGTCAAACCGATGCTTTCGACACGCTCCGTGAGGAACACGTGACAACCCGGTAAGGGTGACGGGAGCGTCCGGATCTAGGGCTATGCGCTCCTTCCATGGTAGCTCCGCAACTCCATCCGCGCCCAGGTGTGGCGTTACGGCGGCCGGTGCGGGACGCTAATGAGGGACGTGACGTCCGCTCACCGAGACGTTCCTGGGGGTCCGATGGGCGTGCCTGACGCTGACGGCCAGGGGCCGCCGGACGGGCTCCCCGGCCTGCCCCCGGAGTGGGGACGGGTGGTCGTCCCGGACGACGCCTCGGCGCTCGCCGACGAGGCCCGGCAGGTCCGCCGGGAGCTGCGCCGCGCGCGGCGGGGCTCCGGCCGGCGTACGACTCCGGCCCGGCTCGGGCTGCCGGTGCTGATCCTGCTCGTGTCGGTGCTCGTCACGCTCGCCGGGCTGGCCGCCGTCACATGGCCGCGTACCGGCACCCGGTCCGGTGCGCCGACGGTGCTCCCGCGCTCCACCGCCGCGCCGCAGCCGGTCGGCCCGCTGCCCGCGCTGGACCTGGTCGGCGCGGACGACACGCCGGTGCCGCTGCGCAGCCTGCTGCCCGCCGTGATCATCCTGGTCGACGCCTGCGCCTGCGCCGAGCAGGTCGGCACCGCGGCACGCGCCGCCCCGCCCGGCGTCACCGTGGTCACCGTGACCGAGGGCCGCGGTGCCGGGCCCGCGAGCGTCCCGGGGGTACGCCCGCTCGGCGACCCGGCCGGCGGCCTGCGCTCCTACCTGCACCTGTCGCCCCACCCCGGCACCGCCGCCGCGCTGCTCGTGGACCGGCAGGGCACGCTGGTGCGGGTGGTGCCGGAGCTGGGCCCGTTGTCGGCCTACGGCGCCGACCTCGCCCGGCTGGGCGGCTGAGCCACCGGCCCGACCGCGCTCAGTAGAGCGCTTCGAGCCGGGCGTCCAGTTCGGCCCGGCCGCGTACACCGCTGAACCGCACCAGCACCGGTGCGCCCGTGCCGCCCAGCACGGGCAGCTCCAGCCGCCCGCCGCACCGGAGCACCCGCCGCGCGTCGCCGTCCCCGGCGCCGGAGAGCCGGACGGCGACCACACCGTCCCCCGAGCAGCTCACAGTCAGCCGGTAGTCGTCGCCGCGCGAGGGGTTCACCTGCCGTACGACGGGTGGGCCGTCCGGCGTCAGGCTTGACGTCTCCCGCCACACCACGTGCGACATCCTGAGCACGCGCGCGGTGCCGTCCGCCTCCACCCGCATCACCACCGACCGCTCCGGCTCGGTGACCGCCCCACGGCGCACCCCCGGCGGCAGATCGCTTCCCGGGCGGGACGGCCAGACGGCGCCGGTCGGCGGGTCGACCATCACAGTGCGGAAGAGCGCCTCGGCACTCGCGGCCGGTGCCGCGGTGGCCGGACCGGGCTCCGGTGCCGCCGCCCGCCACCAGGCCGCGCCGGCGGCCAACGCCAGGGCGGTCAGCACGGCCAGCGGTACCCGCCCGTCCCGCTCGTCGGAGGCCATGACGGCAGCGTATCGGCGCGGCCGAGGCGGGGCGAGCCGTCAGCCCACCCGTTCCAGCAACACCGCGTAGAGCGTCAGGCCCGGCCCGAACGCGAGCATCACCACCCAGCGCGGGGACGGCTCCGCGCGCCACAGCCGGTCCAGGATCAGCAGCACCGTCGGGGACGAGCAGTTGCCGTGTTCGGCGAGCGTGCCCCGGGACGCGTCGAGCCCGTCCGGCGGCAGGGCCAGCTCACGCTCCACCACGTTGAGGATCCGCGGACCGCCCGGGTGCACCGCCCAGCCGTCCACGTCGGAACGTTCGCACCCGTGCCGCGCCAGCAGGTCGTCGATCAGCGTCCGGACATGCCGGGAGAGGACCTGCGGCACCTTCGGCGACAGCCCCATCCGGAAGCCGGTGTCGGTGACGTCCCAGGTCATGTGGTCGGCAGTGGAGGTGTCGGTGACCGAGGTGACCTCGCGCAGCGCGTACCCCCGGCCGCCCGGGACGACCACGGCGGCGACCGCGGCGTCCGAGAACAGCGCGTGGGAGACGATCTGCTGGGTGTCCACCCGGGCGCCCGGCGGCTGGATGTGCAGGCTGGTCAGCTCCGCGCAGAGCAGCAGCGCCGGCCGCCCCCGGGCGGTGACGAAGTCGCTCGCCGCGCCCAGCCCGGGCAGGGCCGCATAGCAGCCCATGTGCCCGACGAACATGCGCTGGGTGGCGGGAGACATGCCGAGGTCCCGGGCGAGCAGGATGTCCAGCCCCGGGGTGGCGTACCCGGTGCAGGAGCAGACGATGAACAGCCCGATGTCGGCGGCGTCCAGGCCGGCGGCGGTGAGCGCCCGGCCGACCGCCTCCTTGCCCAGCGGCAGCGCCTCCACCTGGTAGCGGCGCATCCGGCGCTCGGTCGGCCACTCCGAGACGTCCTCCAGCAGCGGGTTGACCGCCGCCTGCCGCCGGGTCACGCCGGAGTTCGCGAAGATCCGCTCGGCCAGTGCCCGGGTGTTCCCCTGGAAGTGCCCCGCGAAGAAGCCCGTCCACAGCTCGTCCTGCGCCGCCGCCGGCGGTTGTGCCGTACCCAGACCCGCGATCACCGGTATGCCCACGTCCCCACCCTCGCCCTTCACTCGCACCGACTCTGGTCACCGTGCCGCTTTTCGTCAGCGACTGCGGGGCTCGCAAAACCGGCTCACTCCTCGCGCTCACCAACGAGGGAGCGTGCTGTCCCGGTCCGGGTCGCCGCCCAGCGCGGCGATGCCGAGCCAGTCGGCGCACACGTCGGACGTGGCCGGATGCAGCGAACCGCAGCGGGCGTCCCGGTAGAGCCGCTCCAGCGGATGCCCGCGCCGCGTCGCCGAGGTGCCCGCCGCCTCCAGCATGGAGGCCGCGACGTCGGCCGCGGTGGTGCCGGCGAGCAGCTTGGCCCGCCACACCCAGCGGTTCGTCTCGGCGTCGCCGGGCGCCTCGTCGACCCGCCGGGCCGCCTCGGCGACCACCAGTTCGGCGGCGGCGGTGGCCGCGTCGGCCCGGCCCAGACGGGCCCGCACGGCGGGCAGGCCGGCCAGGTTGCGCGCGTTGAGGTGCTCGGCCGCGGCGTCGACGGCGGCCCGGGCCACGCCGACGTAGACCGCCGCGTAGCTCGCCACCAGCCAGTGCGGCATGAGCTGGGCGACGACCAGGGCCAGCCCTTCGACGCCGCCGAGCAGCCGGTCGGCCGGGACCGTCACGTCCAGGTGCACGTCGTGCGAGGAGGTGGCCCGCATGCCGAGCGAGTCCCAGGTGGGCTCGACGGTGATCCCGTCCCCGGCCGGGACCAGGAACTGCGACACCACCGACTGGTCGGCGGCGCTGCGGGCGGCCACCAGGTAGCCGTCCGGGTGGCCGGCCCCGGAGCAGAACGTCTTGCTGCCCTTGATGTGCCAGCCACCCTCGACCGGCTCGTAGACGGTGCTGAGCTGGGACAACCGGGCGCCGGCGCCGCGTTCGCTCATCGCGACCGCGTACCAGGCGCCGTCGGCCGCCGCGCGCAGCAACCGGTCCCGCGCCGCCAGCGCCTCGTCCGGTACGCCGAGCGCCTCGGCCAGTTCCTCGGTGACCGCGCCCAGCGCCCCGGTGACCGAGGCGTGCATGTTGAACACCAGCGCGGTCGCGCCGTTGCCCCGGGCCAGTTCGGTGGCGACAGCTGCGTACTCGGCGAAGCTCGCGCCCGCGCCGCCCAGCTCGGGGGGCACCATCAGGCCGAACAGCCCTGCTTCCCGCAGGTCCGCGAAGTCGTCCACGGGGAACGAGCCGTCCCGGTCGTGCCCGGCCGCGCGGGCGGCCAGTCGCGGCGCCAACCGGCGGGCCGCCTCCAGCGCGTGCACAGTCATGTCGCCCCCTTCTCGCGTCCTTTACCCCGGGCGGCCCCGGCTACCCGCTCCGGCGCCCCCAGCCCTGGTACAGCACCGCCGTCGACCGGGTCGGCACGATGCGCGGTTCGGTCCGGCCCGGACGGTCGCCGCCGCGCATGCGGCGCAGCAGCCACGCGAGCGTCCCGCCCAGCTCCGGGCGGACCCCGCGCACCGTCAGCGACACGCCGTGCCGGGCGCACTCGGCGACCAGTGCGCGGGCGTCGACGAACAGCCGCGGGTCGTGGATGCCGCGCGGCACCGTGGGCAGCCGTTCGCCCAGCTCCACCGCGACCAGCCGGGCCAGCAGCGTGTCGTTGAGCGTGTCCAGCACCAGCAGGCCGCCGGGTCGCAGCAGCCGGCACGCCTCGGCGACCGCCCGCCGCCAGTCCGGTACGTGCTCCAGCACCTCCCCGGCGGAGACCACCGCGGCGCAGCCGTCGGCCAGCGGCACCGCCGTCGCGTCGCCCTGGATCACGGTCACGCCGTGCTTCGCGGCCTGGTCGAGCGCGGAGCGGGTCAGGTCCACCCCGACGTGGTGGTAGCCCTTCCCGGCCAGGTGCGGCGCCAGCAGCCCGGCGCCGCAACCCAGGTCGACGAGCGGATCGTCCGGCGTGGACGCCGGAGGCACGAGTGCCGCGCGCGCCCGCGCCAGCCAGTGCAGCATCGCGAACGCTCCGTCCGGCCGCCACCACTCGCCGGCCAGGTCGTCGTACTGCCGGGGGTCGTTCGGCGGCAGCACCCGGTACGGAGTGGACACCGGGGACGCGTCGGGCATGCGTCGAGCGTGGCACGACTGCCCGGTAACGACCAGACTTCCGGTATGTCGACACGGGTGTCAGGGCTCGTCCGGGCGAGCCATCCGGAGCCGGCGGCGGCGGTCACCGTGGTCGCCGCGCTGCTCGCCGCCGGTGTCGGGCACTCCGCGGCCGGTGTCGTCGCGGTGGGGCTGACGGTGCTGGCCAGTCAGCTCGCGGTCGGGTGGAGCAACGACCTGATCGACGCCGACCGGGACGCCGCGGTGGGGCGTACCGACAAACCGGTGACCACCGGCGCGGTGGCCCGGCCGACGCTGGCCCGCGCCACCGCGGTGGCCGCCCTCGCCGTGCCCCTGCTGGCGCTGGCCGGCGGCCCGGCCGCGGCGGCCTGCGCCACCCTGGGCCTGGTCTCCGCGCTGCTCTACAACCGGCCGCTGAAGTCGACGCCGGTTTCGGTGCTGCCCTACGCGGTCTCGTTCGGCGCGCTGCCCGCGTTCGTGGTGCTCGCGCTGCCCGGCTCGCCGGCGCCCCCGGTCTGGCTGGTGGCCGCCGCCGCGCTGCTCGGCGCCGGCGCGCACTTCGCCAACGTGCTGCCCGACCTGGCCGACGACGCCCGGACCGGGGTGCGCGGGCTGCCGCACCGGATCGGGCCGGTGGGCAGCCGGCTGGCCGCCGCCGGGCTGCTGCTCGCGGCCACCGTCACGCTGGTCCTCGGCCCGCCCGGGCCGCCGTCGTGGACCGGCCTGTCGGCGGTCGCCGCCGCCGTCGCCGTGCCGGCGGCCGGCTGGTACGCGGGACGCTCCGCGCCCGGACGCTCGGCGGCCGCCTTCCGGGCGGTGCTGGTGGTGGCGCTCATCGATGTGGTGCTGCTGGTGACGAGCGGCCGGGTGGTCTGAGCAGGTCCCTCCGAGGTGGTATTGCCGGGTCCGCGTGCGGGCCTCGATCAGCTCCAACTACCCTGGAGCGCGGTCTGCGCGGGTATGGCCACCCCGTGCCCGGTGGTCGACCGGGCGGGGATCGTGACGAGGAGGACCGACGTGACGCGCTCGATCAGGGGTTCCCGGGGGCCGGCCCTGCTGCTGGCCGGCACGGCGGCGGCGGCGCTGCTGCTGTCCGGGTGCGGCGCCGGGCAGATTTCCGAGACCGCCAACAAGATCCCGTCGGTACAGGGCGTCAACGTCCAGACCTCCGACAACCTCTACAAGGTGCGCGGGCTCTACGTGCAGTTCCCGGGCCCCAAGGGCTACGAGGCCGGGTCGAACGCGCCGGTCAACGTGGTGATCTACAACGACAGCGAGAAGCCGGTGACCGTGACGGTCACGACCGACAGCGCGCGGGAGATCGTGCTCACCGGTTCCGGCGCGGGCGAGAGCGGCGCGGCCACCCCGACCGGTTCGCCCACCGAGCCGGTGACCACCTCGCCGACCGCGTCCGACCCGAGCGCCTCGCCGAGCCAGTCGCTGGAGGTGACCGGGTCGCCGTCGGCCAGCCCGTCGCCGAGCGAGAGTGAGTCCGCGCCCGCCGGTCAGCCGGCCCGGATCGAGATCCCGGCGCTCAGCTACGCCCAGCTCAACGCCGGCAACCCGCGGTTCCTCCAGCTCGTCGGCCTGAACGAGAAGCTGCTCGTCGGCCAGCAGGTCAACCTGACCTTCGACTTCGGCGACGGCAAGGTCGTCAAGACCCCGGCCCCGATCGGCATCCCGCTGACGGCGGAGGCCACGCCGTCGAAGATCGTGAACCCGCGTGAGCACGCCGGTGAGGACGGCGGCGCCGAGGGCGGCCACTGACCTCCCCCTCCTTCCGTCGGCACCGCCGCCGTGGCCAGCGCCACGCCGGCGGTGTCGCCGTTTCGGGTGGGCTTTCGTCGTACGGGCCGGTTAGCGTCCGGTGGTGACCTCGCCCCGATCGACCCCCTCCCGTGCCGGCGCCGGCCGCGGTCGCGCCGCCACCCGCGACCCCCGCCCGGCCTACGAGTGCGACGCCTGCGGCCACCAGCCGCCGAAGTGGGTGGGCCGGTGCCCCGAGTGCGGCGAGTGGGGCTCGGTGGTCGAGTGCACGGTCACCGGCCCCATGGTCTCCGGCCGGGTGGTCAGCTCACGGATGCCGGCCGAGCCGGCCCGGCCGATCGCCACGATCAGCGCCGCGCCCGCCCGGGCCCGCCCCACCGGCGTCAGCGAGCTCGACCGGGTGCTCGGCGGCGGGCTGGTTCCCGGCGCTGTGGTGCTGCTCGCCGGTGAGCCCGGCGTGGGCAAGTCGACGCTGCTGCTCGACGTGGCACAGCAGTGGGCGGCCGGTGCCGGCAGCCCGTCGCTGGTGGTCAGCGGCGAGGAGTCGGTCAGTCAGGTGCGGCTGCGCGCCGAGCGGATGGGCGCGCTGCACGACCAGCTCTACCTGGCCGCCGAGAGCGACCTGTCGGCGGTGCTGGGCCACCTCGACGCGGTCAAGCCAGGCTTGCTGGTGCTCGATTCGGTGCAGACCATCTCGACCACGGGCACCGAGGGCGTGCCGGGCGGCGTCACCCAGGTCCGCGCGGTCACCGCCGCGCTGGTCGCGGTGGCCAAGGAGCGCGGCATCGCCACCGTGCTGGTCGGGCACGTCACCAAGGACGGCCAGGTGGCCGGTCCCCGGGTGCTGGAGCACCTGGTCGACGTGGTGCTGCACTTCGAGGGCGACAAGCACTCCTCGCTGCGCATGGTGCGCGGCGTGAAGAACCGCTTCGGCGCGGCCGACGAGGTGGGCTGCTTCGAGATGCACGAGGGCGGCATCAGCAGCCTGGCCGACCCGTCCGGGCTGTTCCTGACCCGCTACTCCGAGCCGGTGCCGGGCACCTGCGTGACGGTGGCGATGGAGGGGCGCCGGGCGCTGGTGACCGAGGTGCAGGCGCTGATCGGGGCAACTGTCGCCGGCTCGCCCCGGCGCACCGTCTCCGGCCTCGACAGCGCCCGGCTCGCCATGGTCCTCGCGGTTCTCCAGCGCCGCACCGAGCGGCTCACGCTGCACGACCGGGAGGTCTTCGCCGCCACCGTCGGCGGCATCCGGGTGGTGGAGCCGGCGGCCGACCTGGCCGTGGCGCTCGCCGTCGCGTCCGGCGGGCTCAACCTGGCGCTCAACCCGCATCTGGTGGCCATCGGCGAGGTGGGCCTCACCGGCGAGGTCCGCCGCGTCGGCGCGGTCCCCCGCCGGCTGGCCGAGGCCGCCCGGCTCGGCTTCCGGCTGGCCCTCGTGCCGCCCGGCTGCGGGCCGGAGAGCAGCGGCGCCGGGCCGGAGAACATGCGGGTGATCGAGGTCACCGACGTGCGAGCCGCCCTCCAGGCGGCCGCCCGCGCGTCGGCGGAGTGACACGGGTGGGATCCGCCGGGCGTTTCCGGGCAGGCCACGCAGGCCGCACCGACCCGCCCGAGCCGGGCATCGTGACACATCACAGTAACCACGAGAGCACCCACCGCATGGCAGTCCGTAGACTGTGCCCGTGCCGATCGACCGCGATGCCACAAAGCCCGCAACGGCGACGCCGCACGCCCGTACCGGCGCCGTGAGCGGCAACCCCGCTCGTGCCATCAGCGTGAGCGTCAACGGAAGCGTCGGCGGCGGGGCCGGCGCCGATCCGCTGCGCGCCAATCTCGCCCTGATGGCGCCGGGGACCGCCCTGCGCGACGGCCTGGAGCGGATCCTGCGCGGCCGCACCGGCGCGCTGATCGTGCTCGGCTACGACAAGGTGGTCGAGCAGATCTGCACCGGCGGCTTCCCGATGGACGTGGAGTTCTCCGCCACCCGGGTCCGGGAGTTGTGCAAGATGGACGGCGCGGTGGTGCTCTCCAGCGACGGCACCCGGATCGTGCAGGCCGGCGTGCACCTGATGCCCGACCCGTCCATCCCCACCGAGGAGTCCGGCACCCGGCACCGCACCGCCGAGCGGGTGGCCCGGCAGACCGGCTACCCGGTCATCTCGGTCAGCCAGTCGATGCGGATCATCAGCCTCTACGTGAACGGCCAGCGGCACGTGCTGGACGACTCGGCAGCCATCCTGTCCCGCGCCAACCAGGCGCTCGCCACGCTGGAGCGCTACAAGCTGCGGCTGGACGAGGTCTCCGGCACGCTCTCCGCCCTGGAGATCGAGGATCTGGTCACCGTCCGCGACGCGGTGGCGGTGGTGCAGCGGCTGGAGATGGTCCGCCGGATCGCCGACGAGATCGCCGGCTACGTGGTGGAGCTGGGCACCGACGGCCGCCTGCTGGCCCTCCAGCTCGACGAGCTGATGGCCGGCGTGGACGCCGACCGCACCCTGGTCATCCGCGACTACCTGCCGACCGGCCGCAAGTCGCGCACGCTCGACGAGGCGCTCGTCGAGCTCGACCTGCTCAGCGCCACCGAACTCATCGACCTCGTGGCGGTGGCGAAGGCGATCGGTTACCCGTCCGCCTCGGACGCGCTCGACGCGGCGGTCAGCCCGCGCGGTTTCCGCCTGCTGGCGAAGGTGCCCCGGCTGCCGGTCGCCGTGGTCGACCGGCTGGTGGTGCACTTCGGCAGCCTCCAGCGGCTGCTCGGCGCGACAGTGGAAGACCTCCAGGCGGTCGAGGGTGTGGGCGACGCCCGCGCCCGTGGCGTCCGCGAGGGCCTGTCCCGACTCGCCGAGGCCAGCATCCTCGAACGGTACGTCTGACCGACCGCTCAGCCGGTGACGGTCAGCTTCACCGGCTCGCTGATCTTGGTGCCGACCCGGGCGAACAGCTGGTACGCCCCGATCGCGGCGAACTCACCGCTCGCGACCCCGTTGGCGCACCTGTTGTCCCGCCGGCCGTTCCAGCCCAGCTCGTAGGAGCGCTCGAAGTCCGGCGTGAACGACTGCACATCCGAGCCCTTGCCGGTGCCGCAGGTGTCCGACGACCAGACCTTCTCCGCGCCCGACTTCAGGTACAGCTCCTGGAGATCGGCGCCGACGTCCCGGCTGCACGTACGGTTCGACACGTTCTTGACCTTGAGGCGCAGCGTGACCACAGTGCCCCGCTGGGCGGTGGGCGGCACCGCCACCGGCGTCACCAGCAACTCGGAGTCGGTGCAGGTGCCGTCATCGGAGACCGGCTGGCCGGTGGCGCCGCCGTTGCCGTTGCCACCCCCGTTGTTCACGCCCCCGCCGGTGTTCCCGCCGCCGCTGCTCGCGCCACCGTCGCCGGTGCCGCCGCCGGTGTTCGCGCCGCCGCCGGTGTCGCCGGCCGTCGGTGACGGGCCGCCCGACTGCGGGGTCAGCACCGAACCGGACGGGTCGGGCTGAGCGCCGGCGGAACCGCTCGGGGACGGGTCCGTACCCGGCGCACCGGTGTTGCGGTCCGTACCGGTGCAGGAATAGAGCAGGACAATCAGGAAGAGCAGCCCTGCTCCGAGCACGACGGCACGACGCCGCCAGTACACGGCAGGGGGCAGGGGGCCGACCGTCAGACGCATGATGCGCCTACCGTAGCCGCGCGGCGCACGGCTCGCCGGTCCGACGCGCCGGGAACCCGCCGCGGCACCCGGACAGCCGTCCACAGTGGAGCGCGACGATCACCGTCAGAGGTAGACCTTGCGCTGGTAGATCGCGTGCGCGCCCGCCACCCGGTCGAGGAAGAGCAGCCCCGCGCAGTGGTCGATCTCGTGCTGGAGCGCACGCGCCTCGAAGCCGTCGGTCACCAGCCGGACCGGCTCGCCGCTGCCCGGAAGCACACCCTCGACCACCAGGCGGCTGGCCCGCTTCACATCGCCGGTCAGGTCCGGCACCGACATGCAGCCCTCCCGGCCGGCCTTCCACCGGGACGCCTCCACCACCCGGGCGTTGCAGAGCACGAACGTGCCGTGCACCGTGACCGCCTTCGGATGCCCCGTCACGTCCACCGCGAACACCTGCGCGCTCACCCCCACCTGCGGCGCCGCCAGGCCCACACAGCCGGGCGAGACGCGCATCGTGGCCACCAGGTCGGCGGCGAGGCGCACCACCTCGGCAGACGTCGGGTCGACCTCCGGGCCGGGTTGGCTCAGCACCGGCTCCGGGGCCGTGACCACCGGGCGTACCGCACCGGAGACGCCGAGCTTCTCCGGTGTCCAGCCGCCCAGGCCCGCGTACTCCGGCCCGGTCACAGCAGATCCGTGTCCGCCGGGCGGAGGCTGACCCCCACGCCCAGATCCGCGGCGACCCGGGTGAGCCGGCCGGCCACCTCGTCCGACACGCCGGGCGGCAACTCGACCTCGGCGACCACCACGTAGAGCGAGCCGGTCAGCCGGGTGCTCAGGTCGGTGACGTTCCCGCCCGCGTCGGTGAGCACCCGGGTCATCGCCGCGACGATGCCCATCCGGTCTGCGCCGTGCACCGCCAGCACGTACGGCTCGCCCGTGGGCTCGCTGCCGCCGTCCGGCGTGACAGCGCGTACGGTGGCCAGCAGGTGACCGTCGGCGGCGAGCGGGGCCAGCGCGGCCTCGACGTCGGCGGCGGCCGGGCCAACGCAGATCAGGGTCATCGCGAAGTGTCCACGCAGCCGGGTCATCGTCGAGTCGGTGAGGTTCGCGCCCAGCCGGGCGAGGACCTCCGCGACGTCGGCCACGATGCCCGGCCGGTCCCGGCCGATGACGGTGATCGCGAGCTCGTTCATTCGGACATTCTGCCCCGTCGTCCATGATCGATCGACACCGGCCACCCGCCCGCCCAACCTGCGGGAAAGGCAGTCGTGACATGATCGGCGGCGCGATGTCCGAGCCCACATTCGCCACCCTGGTCAGCCGGTGGTACGAGCGCAACGCCCGCGACCTGCCCTGGCGCAAGCCCGGCATCGGCGCCTGGGCGATCCTGGTCAGCGAGGTCATGCTCCAGCAGACCCCTGTGGTCCGGGTGGTACCCGCCTTCCAGGCATGGCTGGCCCGCTGGCCCGAGCCGCGCGCGCTCGCCGAGGACACCCCGGCCGAGGCGATCCGGATGTGGGGGCGGCTCGGCTACCCCCGCCGGGCGATCCGCCTGCGCGAGTGCGCGGTGGCAATAGTGGAACGGCACGGCGGCGTGGTGCCCGACCGGCTCGACCAGCTGCTGGCGCTACCTGGTGTCGGCACGTACACGGCCCGCGCGGTCGCCGCGTTCGCGTACGGGCAGCGGCACCCGGTGGTGGACACGAACGTCCGGCGGGTGGTGTGCCGGGCGATCGCCGGAGAACCCGACGCCGGCCCCACCACCCGCCCAGCCGACCTGGTCGCCACCGAGGAGCTGCTACCGATCGAGCCGGCCGCCGCCGCGCTCGCCAGCGCCGCGTTCATGGAACTCGGCGCCGTCGTCTGCACCGCCCGTACGCCGCGCTGCGCGGTCTGCCCGGTCGAGTCGAGCTGCGCCTGGCGGGCCTCCGGGCAGGCCGCCCCGGCCGGACCGACCCGCCGGCCGCAGCGCTACGCGGGCACCGACCGGCAGGTACGCGGACTGCTGCTCGCGGTGCTGCGGGAGTCCACCGGCCCGGTGCCGCACCAGCGGCTGGACCAGGTCTGGCACGACGACGTGCAGCGGGCCCGGGCCCTGGCCGGCCTGGTCACCGACGGCCTGGTGGAACCGGTTGGCGAGGAGTCGTTCCGCCTGGCCGGCGACGGCCCCGCCCTCCCCCTCCCCTGACCGCACCCCACCCCACCCGCCCCACCCCCACCCTCACCGCAAGCGGTGATCAAGGAGTTTGTGTCCCCGAGAAGCCCATCGGGAGACACAAACTCCTTGATCAACCGGGTAGGGGCGGGGTGGGTGGGCATGGGCAGGCGACGGCCCCGGTGGCTTTCGCCTACCGGGGCCGTCGCCCTTCGTGCTCTCGTTATGCGGCGTCGTCCGCGCCGGTGGCGGCGGTGCCGCCGAGGTCCGCCGGGACCGCGTCCGGCACGGCGTCCGGCCGGTCCGCACCCCGGAAGACGAGCTTGGACTTGTCGATGTTCTCCGGGTCGCCCTCGCAGTCCACCACCACGATCTGACCCGGGGTCAGCTCGTTGAACAGGATCCGCTCGGACAGGTTGTCCTCGATGTCGCGCTGGATCGTGCGGCGCAGCGGCCGGGCACCCAGCACCGGGTCGAAGCCCTTCTTCGCGAGGTACTTCTTCGCGTTGTCGGTCAGCTCCAGACCCATGTCCTTGTTGCGCAGCTGGCCCTCGATCCGCTGGATCATGATGTCGACGATCGAGAGGATCTCGTTCTCGCGGAGCTGGTGGAAGACGATGGTGTCGTCGATCCGGTTGAGGAACTCGGGCCGGAAGTGCTGCTTGAGCTCGTCGTTGACCTTCTGCTTCATCCGGTCGTAGTTCGACTCGGAGTCCTCCGACTGCTGGAAGCCCAGCGAGACCGCCTTGGCGACGTCGCGCGTACCGAGGTTGGTGGTCAGGATGATGACCGTGTTCTTGAAGTCCACGATCCGGCCCTGGCCGTCGGTGAGGCGCCCGTCCTCCAGGATCTGGAGGAGCGTGTTGAACACGTCCGGGTGGGCCTTCTCGATCTCGTCGAAGAGGACCACCGAGAACGGCCGGCGACGCACCTTCTCGGTGAGCTGCCCGCCCTCGTCGTAGCCGACGTAGCCGGGAGGGGCACCGACGAGCCGGGACACGGTGTACCGGTCGTGGAACTCCGACATGTCGAGCTGGATGAGGGCGTCCTCGCTGCCGAACAGGAACTCGGCGAGCGCCTTGGACAGCTCGGTCTTACCGACGCCGGACGGGCCGGCGAAGATGAACGAGCCGGAGGGGCGCTTCGGGTCCTTCAGGCCGGCCCGGGTACGCCGGATCGCCTTCGAGACCGCCTTGACCGCGTCCTCCTGGCCGATGACGCGCTTGTGCAGCTCGTCCTCCATGCGCAGCAGGCGCGAGGTCTCCTCCTCGGTCAGCTTGTAGACCGGGATGCCGGTCCAGTTGCCGAGCACCTCGGCGATCTGCTCGTCGTCGACCTCGCTGACGACGTCCAGGTCACCGGCCTTCCACTCCTTCTCCCGCTGCGCCTTCTGGCCCAGCAGCTGCTTCTCGGTGTCGCGCAGCTGCGCGGCCCGCTCGAAGTCCTGCGCGTCGATCGCGGACTCCTTGTCGCGGCGCACCTGGGCGATGCGCTCGTCGAAGTCGCGCAGGTCCGGCGGCGCGGTCATCCGGCGGATGCGCATCCGCGCGCCCGCCTCGTCGATCAGGTCGATCGCCTTGTCCGGCAGGAACCGGTCGGAGATGTACCGGTCGGCCAGCGTCGCGGCGGCGACCAGGGCGGCGTCGGTGATGGAGACGCGGTGGTGCGCCTCGTAGCGGTCCCGCAGGCCCTTGAGGATCTCGATGGTGTGGGCCAGCGACGGCTCACCCACCTGGATCGGCTGGAAACGACGCTCCAGAGCGGCGTCCTTCTCCAGGTGCTTGCGGTACTCGTCGAGCGTGGTGGCGCCGATGGTCTGCAGCTCACCACGGGCCAGCATCGGCTTGAGGATGCTGGCGGCGTCGATCGCGCCCTCGGCCGCACCCGCACCGACGAGGGTGTGGATCTCGTCGATGAACAGGATGATGTCGCCCCGGGTGCGGATCTCCTTGAGCACCTTCTTCAGGCGCTCCTCGAAGTCGCCGCGGTAGCGGGAACCGGCGACCAGGGCACCGAGGTCGAGCGTGTAGAGCTGCTTGTCCTTCAGCGTCTCGGGCACCTCGCCCTTGATGATCTTCTGGGACAGGCCCTCCACCACGGCGGTCTTGCCGACGCCGGGCTCACCGATCAGCACCGGGTTGTTCTTGGTGCGGCGGGACAGCACCTGCATGACCCGCTCGATCTCCTTCTCGCGCCCGATGACCGGGTCGAGCTTGCCCTCGCGGGCGGCCTGGGTCAGGTTGCGGCCGAACTGGTCCAGCACGAGGCTGGTCGACGGCGCGGCCTCGCCCGGCGCGGCGCCGGCCGCGGCCGGCTCCTTGCCCTGGTAGCCGGAGAGCAGCTGGATGACCTGCTGGCGCACCCGGTTCAGGTCGGCGCCCAGCTTCACCAGGACCTGGGCGGCGACGCCCTCGCCCTCGCGGATCAGGCCGAGCAGGATGTGCTCGGTGCCGATGTAGTTGTGGCCGAGCTGCAGCGCCTCGCGCAGCGACAGCTCCAGCACCTTCTTGGCCCGCGGCGTGAACGGGATGTGCCCGCTCGGCGCCTGCTGGCCCTGGCCGATGATCTCCTCGACCTGCTGACGCACGCCCTCCAGGGAGATGCCGAGGCTCTCCAGGGCCTTTGCCGCGACACCCTCACCCTCGTGGATCAGGCCCAGCAGGATGTGTTCCGTACCGATGTAGTTGTGGTTGAGCATCCGGGCCTCTTCTTGGGCCAGGACGACAACCCGTCGCGCTCGGTCGGTGAACCGCTCGAACATGCCCTCGTGCTCCTCACGTGCCGTGCGCCTTGATGGTCAGATCTCGGCGGGGCCGGTGCGCGGACGTCCGGGACGGGCGTCCGTGCCTCCTTACTCTATCGCCGCGGACCGCCTCCGCTGAGGTCGTGTGCCCCCGCGAATGACCGTTCCGGCGTCGTTTCTGACAACCGTCCACGCTCAGGAGGTGTTCCGGGACCCCTGCCTGTACGCGCAGAGCGAAATTCGACCGGCGGCCGAACGGCCGGTCGAGGTGGACCCGGTGCGTCGCCGGCGCGTCCGCCGGGTCGTCCACAGCCTGTGGACGCAGTCTCCACCGCCTGTGGACAACCGTCCCCGGCGGAGATTTCTTCCCCGACCGTGGACCGGCCGGCCCGCTCGGGCCGCACCGGCCAGCCGGCGCGGCGCGGCCGAAACGGGACCGCGCGACCGGTCGGGGACGCGGACGCGGAAACAGGACACCAGCGCGCAACAGGACACCGACGCGGAAACGGCGACGCCGCCCGGAGTGGCACTCCGGTCCGGCGTCGCGTCGCCCGTGACGAGGGTGGGGTCAGTGCCCCGCCTTCGCGTGGTACTCGTCCACGATCTCCTGCGGGATCCGGCCCCGGTCGGAGATGTCCTTGCCGGCCTTCTTGGCCCACTCGCGGATGGCCCGGTTCTGCTCGCGGTCGGCGGTCGCCCCGCCCCGGCCCCGAGCGGCCCGGCCACCCACGACCACACCCCCGCGACCGACCTTCGTTCCGTTCGCGATGTACGGCGCGAATACGTCACGCAATTTACCGGCGTTGGATGCGGAGAGGTCGATCTCGTACTGCACCCCGTCGAGCGCGAACTTGACGGTCTCGTCAGCGTCCCCACCGTCCAGGTCATCGACCAGCTTGTGAATGATCTGCTTGGCCACGTCCTACATTCCTTTCGAGCAGGGTTGTGCTCCTGCAATACCCCGAGCACAATAACCCGTCCGGCGCTTGCTCCGTCAATAGGACCGGGTAACGAGCCGGAGAAGGCTTGCGGAGCGCCTACTCGGGCCGGACCAACGGGAACAGGATCGTTTCCCGAATTCCGAGCCCCGTCAGTGCCATCAGCAGCCTGTCGATTCCCATTCCCATGCCTCCGGACGGCGGCATTCCATACTCCATCGCTCGGAGAAAATCCTCGTCCAGCCGCATGGCCTCGTCGTCTCCGCGCGCCGCGAGCTGCGCCTGGGCCACCAGCCGCTCGCGCTGCACGACCGGGTCGACCAGCTCCGAGTACGCGGTGCCCAGCTCGAATCCGAGCACGTAGAGGTCCCACTTCTCGGCCAGGCCCGGCTCGCTGCGGTGGGCCCGGGTCAGCGGGCTGGTCTCCTCCGGGTAGTCCATCACGAACGTCGGCGCCTGAAGGGACGGCACCACCAGTTCCTCGAACAACTCCTCGGCCAGCTTGCCCGGCCCCCACTTCGGGTCGACCGAGAGACCGACCTTGTCCGCGTACTCGACGAGGCGTGCCCTTTCGGTGCGGACGGTGACCTCCTCACCGAGCGCTTCGGAAAGAACACCGAACAGCGACACCGACCGCCACTGCCCGCCCAGATCGAACTCACGCCCGTCGGCGTGGGTCACCACCGTCGAGCCGGCGACCGCCAGTGCGGCCTGCTGCACGAGATTTCGGGTCAGCTCCGCCATCGTGTGGTAGTCGCCGTACGCCTGGTACGCCTCCAGCATCGCGAACTCGGGCGAGTGCGAAGAGTCGATGCCCTCATTACGGAAGTTGCGGTTGATCTCGAAGACGCGGTCCACGCCGCCGACCACCGCACGCTTGAGAAACAGTTCCGGCGCGATTCGCAGATACAGATCCGTGTCGAGCGCATTGCTGTGGGTCACGAATGGGCGGGCCGCCGCCCCGCCGTGCAGCAGTTGCAGCATCGGGGTCTCGACCTCGATGAAGTCCTGACCGTGCAGGGTGTCGCGCAGGCTGCGTACGGCGGTGGACCGGGTGCGTACCATCTGCCGCGCCTGCGGGCGGACGACCAGGTCCACGTAGCGCTGGCGGACCCGGGACTCCTCGCTGAGCGGCTTGTGCGCCACCGGCAGCGGGCGCAGCGCCTTGGCGGTCACCGCCCACTCCTCGGCGAGAACGGACAGCTCGCCGCGCCGGCTGGTGATCACCTCGCCGGTCACGCCGACGTGGTCACCGAGGTCGACCAGGCGCTTCCAGTCCGCCAGCCGCTCGGCGCCGACCCGGTCCAGCGAGAGCATCGCCTGGACCTCGGTGCCGTCACCGTCGCGCAGCGTCGCGAAGCAGAGCTTGCCGGTGTTGCGAATGAAGATCACCCGGCCGGTGACCGAGACCCGGTCGCCGGTGGCGGTGTCGGTGGGCAGGTCGGCGTAGCGCTCCCGCAGCCGCGCGAGCGTGGTGGTGCGCGGGAAGCCCACGGGGTACGGCTCGACGCCCTCGGCGAGCATCCGGTCCCGCTTCTCCCGGCGGACCTTCATCTGCTCGGGAAGGTCGTCGGCGGGGTCTGTTGGCAGGGCGTTCTGCTCGGTCACGGCACGCTTCCTCAGGCCTTGGGGAACATCGGCGGGGTCAGCACATGAGCGTACTCAAGCGCCCGGGCGGCCGTTACGGGATAACCTGCCCGCCATGACCGACCCCACTGCGGCCCTCTCGTTCGGCGCCGCCGCGGCCGAGTACGACCGGTTCCGTCCCCGCTACCCCGAGGCCGCGTTGCGCTGGGCGCTGGACGGGCTGCACGCCGCCCGGGTGGTGGACCTCGGCGCCGGCACCGGCATCCTCACCCGAGGGCTGCTGGCGCTGAGCGGGCCGGTGGCGCGGGTCGTACCCGTGGAGCCCGATCCGGGGATGCGGGCGCAGCTGGCCGCCGCCACGCCTGGCACGACGGCGCTGGCCGGCAGCGCCGAGGCGGTGCCGCTGCCGGACGGGTCGGCGGACGCGGTGCTGGCCGGGCAGGCCTACCACTGGTTCGACAGGGAGCTGGCGCACGCCGAGGTGGCCCGTGTGCTGCGGCCGGGCGGCACGTTCGCGCCGGTCTGGAACATCCGCGACGAGCGGGTCGGCTGGGTCGCGGAGCTGACCCGGATCGCCCACCTCGGCGACAACGCGGGCGACGTGACCCAGCGGTACGCGGACTTCGGCCCCGCCTTCACGGCGGTCGAGGTGGGCGAGTTCGCGCACGCCACCACGCTCACGCCGGACGAGGTGGTGGCGATGCTGCACACCCGCTCGTTCTGGCTGACCGCCGACGCGGACGAGCGGCGGCGGGTGGACGCGGAGCTGGCGGAGCTGTTCGCCACCCACCCCGACCTGGCCGGCCGGGACGCCGTCGAGCTGCCGTACCGCACGATGGTGCTCCGGGCGTGCCGGAGTTGAAGCGGCGGCGTTGAAGCGGCGGCGTTAAGAAGGGGCCCTTCCTCTACCGGAGGCGTTAAGAGGGGGCCCTTCCTTGCACCTCAGACGTTGCGGTCGTAGACCATCCGCAGGCCGATCAGCGTGATCATCGGCTCGTGGTGGGTGATGGTGTGGCACTCGCCGAGCACCAGCGAGGCCAGGCCGCCGGTGGCGATGACCGCCTTCACGCCGCCCAGCTCCTCCGACATGCGCTCGACGATCCGGTCCACCTGGCCCGCGAAGCCGAAGTAGAGCCCGGCCTGAAGGCACTCGACAGTGTTCTTGCCGATCACCGAGCGCGGCCGGGTCGCCTCCACCTTGCGCAACTGGGCGGCGCGGGCGGCCAGCGCGTCGAAGGAGATCTCGATGCCGGGCGCGAACGCGCCGCCGAGGAATTCGCCCCGGCTGCTGACCAGGTCGAAGTTGGTGGTGGTGCCGAAGTCCACGACGATCGACGGCCCGCCGTAGAGCGTGTACGCGGCGAGCGTGTTCACCACCCGGTCCGCGCCCACCTCCTTCGGGTTGTCGATGGCGAGCTGCACGCCGGTCCGCACCCCCGGCTCGACGATCACGCTGGGCAGGTCGGCGTAGTACCTGTCCAGCATGGTGCGCAGCGAGCGCAGCGCGGCCGGCACGGTCGAGCAGGCGGCCACGCCGGTGATCTCCACGGCGTCGCCGGCGAGCAGCCCGCGGAACATCAGGCCCAGCTCGTCCGCGGTGGAGCGGGCGTCGGTCTTGATCCGCCACGAGTGCACCAGCTTGTCGCCGTCGAAGGTCGCCAGCACGGTGTTCGTGTTTCCGATGTCGATGCAGAGCAGCACAGCGGCAGCCTAGACGGCGCGCAGGTCGAGGGCGATGTCCAGGATCGGCGAGGAGTGGGTGAGCGCCCCCACCGAGAGGAAGTCGACGCCCGTCGCGCCGTACTCGGCCGCCATCGGCAGCGTCAGCCCGCCGGTGGCCTCCAGCTCCGCCCGGTCACCCACCGACGCCACCACCTCGCGCAGCTGGGCCGGGGTCATGTTGTCCAGCAGCAGGAACCGCGCGCCCGCCTCGACGGCCTCCACCGCCTCGGCCGGCGTGTCCACCTCGACCTGCACCGGAACGTCGGGGAACGCGTCCCGGACCCGGCGGAACGCGGCGGCGATCCCGCCCGCCGCGAGCTTGTGGTTGTCCTTGATCATGGCGACGTCGTACAGGCCCATCCGCTTGTTCGTGCCGCCACCGGCCCGGACCGCGTACTTCTCCAGCGCCCGCAGGCCCGGCGCGGTCTTGCGGGTGTCGAGCACCGTCGCCTTCGTGCCGGCGAGCGCGTCGGCCCAGGCCCGGGTGTGCGTTGCCACGCCGGACATGCGGGACAGCAGGTTCAGCGCCGTGCGCTCGCCGGTCAGCAGCAGCCGGGTCGGCCCGGTCACGGTCGCCAGCACCTCGCCGCGCGTCACCCGCTGCCCGTCGTGCGCCACAAGCGACACCTCGACCGTACGCCCCGCGCCGGTCACCTCGCCGACCAGCTCGAACACGGCGGCGGCCACCGGCAGTCCGGCCACCACGCCGTCGGCACGCGCCACCAGATCGGCCGTGTCGTGCTGCTCGTCCGGGATGGTGGCCACGCTCGTGACGTCGAGGAAGTCGGGCCCCAGATCCTCGCGCAGCGTGTCGACGATGACGTGCCGGACCCGCTCCGGGTCCAGGCCACCCTCCCGCAGCGCCCGCTCCGTCGGCTCCCTCATGAACTGTGCCTCCTTCGTTCGCGACTGCGGGGCTCGCAAAACCGGCTCACTCCTCGCGCTCACGGGATTCCCAGCGCTCGGCCACCCGGCCGTCCGTTGCCACCTCGGCCACCAGGTGACCCAGCCACCGCTCGTCGGCGGTCGGGAAGTCCTCGCGCCAGTGGCAGCCCCGCGTCTCCTGGCGCGCGTACGCGGCGGCGACCAGCGTCGACGCCACTGTGAGCAGGTTCGTGGCCTCCCAGTCGGCGGTACGCGGCGAGCCCTGCCCCGCGCCCAGCGCGGTGAGCGTGGCGGCGGTGGCCTCCAGCGTTCGCTCCGACCGGAGCACGCCCGCGCCCCGCGTCATCGCCCGTTGCAGATCCGCCGTGCCGGACGCCGGCACCAGCGGACCCGGACCGCCCACCCAGGCGCCGGTCTCCGCCGGGCGAGCCTGCTCGGGCAGGCCGGCGGCGATGTCCTCGGCGATCCGGCGGGAGAAGACCAGCCCTTCCAGCAGCGAGTTGCTGGCGAGCCGGTTCGCGCCGTGCACGCCGGTGCAGGCGACCTCGCCGCACGCGTACAGGCCGGGGATGGAGGTATGGCCGCGCAGGTCCGTCCGGACGCCGCCGGAGGCGTAGTGCGCGGCCGGCGCGACCGGGATCAGGTCGGTCGCCGGGTCCACGCCGATGGCCAGGCAGGACGCCACGATGGTGGGAAAGCGCCGGGCCAGGAAGTCGCCGCCCAGGTGGCGGGCGTCCAGGAACACGTGGTCGGCGCCGGACGCGAGCAGCACCCGGTGGATGCCCTTGGCGACCACGTCCCGGGGGGCCAGCTCGGCCAGTTCGTGCTGGCCGACCATGAACCGCTTGCCGTCGCCGTCGACCAGGTGGGCGCCCTCGCCGCGCAGCGCCTCGGAGACCAGCGGCTGCTGTGCCAGCCCGGCACCCGGGCCGCCCGCCGGCACGATCAGCGCGGTCGGGTGGAACTGGACGAACTCCACGTCGGTGACCGCAGCGCCCGCGCGCAACGCCAGCGCCACGCCGTCCCCGGTGGAGACCGCCGGATTGGTGGTGGCGGCGAAGACCTGCCCCATGCCGCCGGTGGCCAGCACCACCGCGCGGCCGAGGATCGCGCCGACGCCGTCCTCGCTGCCCTCGCCGAGCACGTGCAGTGTGATGCCGCAGGCCGGGCCGAGCCCGCCCGGCCCGTCGCCGGGAGCGCGCAGGAGGTCCAGCACCAGTGCGTGCTCGACCAGCCGGATCCACGGGTCGCGGCGCACCGCGTCGTGCAGCGCCCGCTGCACCTCCGCGCCGGTGGCGTCACCGCCCGCGTGCACGATCCGGTCGGCCCGGTGGCCGCCCTCGCGGGTCAGCATCAGCGAGCCGTCCGGGTTGCGGTCGAACTCCGCCCCGATCCGCATCAGCTCACGCAGCCGGGTCGGCCCCTCGGCCACCAGCGCGCGGACCGCCGCCGGGTCGCACAGACCGACGCCGGCGACCTCCGTGTCGTACGCGTGCGCGGCCGGCGTGTCCGCCGGGTCCAGCACGGCGGCGATCCCGCCCTGCGCCCAGCGGGTGGAGCCCTCGTCCATGTCGACCTTGGTGACCACCGTGACGTGCAGGCCCGCCTCGCGCAGGTGCAGCGCGGCGGTCAGCCCGGCCACACCGGAGCCGACCACGATCACGTCTGTGGTCTCCACCCAGCCGGGGGCGGGCGCGGCGAGCAGCCGGGGCAGCGCCGGCAGGCCGACTGTGGGTAGGTCCATGAGCACAGTCAACCCGAAGCGTCCTCGGCTCGGGCGCGGGGGGCGTGACGAGTGCGGTCGGCTACCTCGTCCGGCGCGGCAGGGCGGCCGGTCCGGCGCCCTTGAGCGAGGTGGTCACCGTACGGTCGCTGAGCCACAGGTAACAGCGCACGCCCCGGTCACCGACCGCCCAGCGACCGGCCGCGGGCGGGCGGACCACCACGTCGCTGCGGTAGCGCAGATGGCCGTCGGCGGGCAGCCCGGCATAACGGGCGATCACGGCGAAGCAGCCGTCGTAGAGCGGCGCCCAGTCCTCCGGCTTTGTCGGGTACGGGCGGTCCGGCGCGGCCCACACGCCGACGAACTCGGCGTCGTGTGCCACAGTGCAGGCGATCGGGGTGAGCCGCTGCACGCGGCCCGCCTCCCGTACGGTGCGCTGGCAGCCCAGCCGCAGCGGGGACGGCGTCCTGAGCGCGTCGCGCAGGCTGCCCGTCCGAGTCACCACGGTGGCCGCCGCCTCGGTGGTGGTCAGTTCGGTCAGATCGCACCGGTACCAGCGAGAGCCGGCCGTCCAGCCGACACCCGTCGGCAGCGCCACCGCCAGCCGGAGCCGCCCGGCCCGCCAGTCGTCACCCACGTACCCGGCGGCCCGTTTGTCGCAGTCGGCGAACGCGGTACGCAGCTCGGGTGAGGCGAGCGGTGGCGGGGTGGGCCGGTCCGCTGTGAACGCGCCGACGTGCACCGTCTCCACCCGGTGCGGCAGCTCGCAGCCGACCGGCGCGTACGCGGCCAGCCCGACGCTCGCGGTGAAGTCGGCGACCTGGCAGACCCCGGCAGCCGGGGTGAACGGCGCGGGGGCCGCCATCGCGGCCCAGTCGTCGGTGAGGTCGCCGTCCAGCCCGCCGGTGCCGGCGCAGCCGGCCAGGGCGGCGCTCGCGACAATCGCGGCGACCAGGGCGCTCATCGCACGGCGCATCGCGGCCTCCCCCAGCCGACGACCGTCGATCCCCGACGGTCCGCTCAGGGTAGCCGAAAATGACCTTCCGGTGACAGACCGCGTTCCCCACTCCGCCACCCTCGTCGATCTTGCACTAGTCGCCCCGGCAAGCCGGACAAAAGACGCATCCGAGGGGCCGAAAGTGCAAGATCGACGGGGTGAGAAAGGGCGAGAAAGGGCGAGAACGGCGGGGCGGGTCAGCTCAGGGAGGCGGCGAGGGGGTTGGGGACGGGGGCGCCCGCGGTGCCGGGGGCCGCCGTCGTCGGGTCTGCCGAGAGGTCGACGACCCTGTTGTCGGCGTCGACGTGCACCACCCGGGGGCGGTACGCGCGCGCCTCGGCGTCGTCCATCTGGCCGTACGAGATCAGGATGACCAGGTCGCCGGGGTGCACCAGGTGCGCGGCGGCGCCGTTGATGCCGATCACGCCGCTGCCCCGCCGCCCCGGGATCACGTACGTCTCCAGCCGGGCGCCGTTCGTGATGTCCACGATCGCGACCTGCTCGCCGGGGAGCAGGTCCGCCGCGTCGAGCAGATCCTCGTCCACCGTGACCGAGCCGACGTAGTGCAGGTCGGCCTGGGTCACCGTGGCCCGGTGGATCTTCGACTTGAGCATGGTCCGGAACATCGGGGTGCCTTTCCGCATTCGTGGTGGGGTCAGGGACGCGGCGCGAGGTGGATCGCCGTGTTGTCGATCAGGCGGGTGGCGCCGACCCAGGCCGCGATCAGCAGCCGGGCCGGGCCGTCGACCGGGCCGGGTTCCAGCTGGGTGTCGGTGAGCACCAGATAGTCCAGGCGGGCGTCCGGCGCGTCGAAGGCCCGGTGCGCGGCGGCCAGCACCGCGCCCGCGTCCTCGCCCCGCTCGGCCGCCTCGGCGCCGGCCCGCAACGCGGCGGACAGGCTCAGCGCGGTCCGCCGTTCCTCCGCCGAGAGGTACCGGTTCCGGCTCGACATGGCCAGCCCGTCCGCTTCCCGTACGGTCGGCACGCCGACGATCTCGGTCGGCACGTCGAGGTCGCGGACCATCCGGCGCACCAGGGTGAGCTGCTGATAGTCCTTCTCGCCGAAGAACGCCAGGTCGGGCCGGGTGAGCTGGAGCAGCTTCATGACCACCGTGAGCACGCCGTGGAAGAAGCCGGGACGGCTCAGGCCCTCCAGGTCCTCGCCCAGCGGCCCCGGATTCAGCCCCACTGTCGGGCGTCCCTCCGGGTACATCTCGGTCGCCGAGGGCGCGAACACCACGTCCACCCCGGCCCGGCGGCAGATCTCCAGGTCGGAGTCGAGCGTGCGCGGGTAGCGGTCGAAGTCCTCGTTCGGGCCGAACTGCAACGGGTTCACGAAGATCGTGACGATGACGTGGCCGGCGCGCTCGCGGGCGGCCCGCAGCAGCGCCTCGTGCCCGGCGTGCAGCGCGCCCATGGTCATCACGACGCCGACGGTGCCGGCCATCGCCTCGCGGGCCGCCGCCAGCTCCTTGCGCGTGTGCAGCACCTCGGCCATCAGGCCGCCACCTCGATTCCGTCGAGCACGTTGCGCAGCGCGGCCGCGTCCGCCGGGCGCAGGCGGCCGACCGCGACGGCGCGGTCCGCCGTCCGTCGTGCCAACGCCAGATACGCGGGTACGGATTCCGGCGCGGTCCGCGCCAGCCGGTCCAGATGCCGGCGTACGGTCCCCGCGTCACCCCGCGACACCGGGCCGGTCAGCGCGTCGTCGCCCAGCCGCAGCGCGTTCTCCAGCGCGGCCCGCAGCAGCGGGGCGAGCACCTTCTCCGGCCGCTCCACCCCGGCGTCACGCAGCCGGTCGGCGGACTCGTTGACGAGCGTCACCAGGTGGTTGGCGCCGTGCGCCAGCGCCGCGTGGTAGAGCGGCCGGTCCGCCTCACCCACCCACTCCGGCACACCGCCCAGGTCGGCCACCAGCCGCGTCGCGAACGGACGCAGCTCGGCCGGGGCGGTCACGCCGTAGGAGATGCCCGGCAGGCGGGACAGGTCGTCCGGCGTACCGGTGAAGGTCATCGCCGGGTGCAGCGCGAGCGGCCGGGCGCCCGCCTCGACGACCGGGGCCAGCGCGGCCAGCCCGTGCGCGCCGGAGGTGTGCGCCACCACCTGGCCGGGGCGCAGCGCGCCGCTCGCGGCCAGGTCAGCGACCACGTCCGCGAGCGCGTCGTCCGGGACCGCGACGATCAGCAGGTCGGTGGCGGCGCGCGCCACGGCGGACGCCTCGTGGTGCGGGGTCCGGGGCAGCAGCAGCGCCAGCCGGGCCCTTGTCGCGCCCGAGGCGCCGGACGCGGCGACGACCCGGTGGCCGGCGGCGGCGAGGGCCGCGCCCAGCACGGCGCCGACCCGGCCGGCGCCGAGCACGCCGACGGTGAGGGTACGGGGAGAGACGAGCGGGGCAGCGGTGGCCCGAGGGCGCAGCGGTGCGCTCATGGCAGCGATCCAGTCCTCGAAGGGGGTACCGGTCGATGGCAAGTATGCGCCCGGGTGACAGACCGGAAACAAGGAGGTGTGAAAACCTTCACCGGCCGCCGGAACCGGCCGCTGCGGTGGCGGGCAAACCGCCCGTTCGGGTACGTCCCGTAGGGTCGGCCCGGTGACCTCCCCGCTGCGCTGGCGCGACGCGATGGAGCGGGCGCTGTACGGGCCGGACGGCTTCTTCGTCTCCGGCGGCGGGCCCGCCGCGCACTTCCGCACGAGCGTGCACGCCTCGCCCGCGTTCGCCGCCTGCCTGCTGCGGCAACTCGAACTGGTGGACGCGGCGCTGGGCCACCCCGCGCGGCTGGACGTGGTGGACGTGGGTGCGGGCCGGGGCGAACTGCTCCGGGCGCTGCTGGCGCAGGCCGCACCCGAGCTGGCCGCCCGGATCAACCCGGTAGCGGTGGAACTGTCGCCCCGCCCGGCCGGCCTGCCGCCGGAGATCGCCTGGCAGGCCGACATCCCGGACGCGATAACCGGCCTGCTCCTGGCGACCGAGTGGCTGGACAACGTCCCCGTGGACGTGGCGGTCCACACCGAGGCAGGCTGGCGTCTCCTCCTGGTGAACCCGAAAACCGGCGAGGAGACGGTGGGCCCGCCCCCGTCCCCCACCGGCACCACCTGGCTGACCCACTGGTGGCCCTCACCGTCCGCCCCGCCTCCCTCCCCGGTGATCAAGGAGTTCGTGTCGGCGGAGGGCCCGGATCAGGACACGAACTCCTTGATCACCGGGGAGGGCGAGGGCGGGAGTCGCCGCGGGGTCGGTGGGAGGGGGGAGATCGGGGTGGGGCGGGATCTGGCTTGGGCGGGGGCCGTGGGGAAGGTCGCGCGGGGGTTGGCGCTCGCCGTGGACTACGGGCATCTGCGGGACTCGCGTCCGCTGGACGGGACGTTGACCGGGTACCGGGGTGGACGGCAGGTGCCGCCGGTGCCGGACGGATCGTGCGACGTGACGGCGCACGTCGCCATGGACTCGGTCGCCTCCGCCGGTGAGCGGGTCGCCCGGTGCGCGTACTCCCTGGTCTCGCAGCGGGAGGCGCTGCGGGCGCTCGGGGCCGACGGCGGGCGACCGCCGCTGAGCCTGGCCTCCCGCGACCCGGCCGGCTACCTGCGGGCGCTGGCCGCGGCGTCGGCGGCGGCCGAACTGACCGACCCGGCCGGGCTCGGCGGGCACCTGTGGCTGCGGCAGCCGGTCGGCGTCGCGCTCGACGCGGTCGTGGCACGATGACGGGCATGACCACGGACGCCGCCGACCTCCGCGAGCTCACAGTCGGCACCGGCGCGGGCGGTGAGCAGCTCGGCACCGACATGGTGCTCAACATCGGGCCGCAACACCCGTCGACGCACGGCGTGCTGCGGCTCAAGCTGGTGCTCGACGGGGAGCGGGTGGTCGCCGCCGAACCGATCGTCGGCTACATGCACCGGGGGGCGGAGAAGCTTTTCGAGGTACGCGACTACCGGCAGATCATCGTGCTGGCGAACCGGCACGACTGGCTGTCGGCGTTCTCGAACGAACTGGGCGTGGTGCTCGCCGTCGAGCGGCTGATGGGCATGGAGGTGCCGGAGCGCGCCACCTGGCTGCGGATGGCGCTGGCCGAGCTGAACCGAGTGCTCAACCACCTGATGTTCCTCGGCTCGTACCCGCTGGAGATCGGCGCGATCACGCCGATGTTCTACGCGTTCCGGGAACGCGAGACCATCCAGGCCGTGATGGAGGAGGTCTCCGGCGGCCGGATCCACTACATGTTCAACCGGGTCGGCGGCCTGAAGGAGGAGGTGCCGTCCGGCTGGACCGGACGCGCCCGCGCCGCCATCGCCGAGGTACGCCGACGGATGCCCGACCTCGACAACCTGATCCGGCGCAACGAGATCTTCCTGGCCCGTACCGTCGGGGTCGGCGTGCTGTCCGCCGCCGACGCCGCCGCGTTCGGTGCGTCCGGTCCGGTCGCCCGCGCCTCCGGGCTCGACCTCGACCTGCGCCGCGACGAGCCCTACCTGGCCTACGACCAGCTCGACGTGCCGGTGGTGACGAAGACCGCCGGTGACTGTCACGCCCGCTTCGAGGTGCTGCTCGACCAGGTGTACGTCTCGCTCGACCTCGCCGAGCAGTGCCTGGACCGGGTGGACCGGATCAGCGGACCGGTGAACACCCGGCTGCCGAAGGTGCTGAAGGCGCCCGAGGGGCACACGTACGCCTGGACCGAGAACCCGCTCGGCATCAACGGCTACTACCTGGTGTCCCGGGGCGAGAAGACGCCGTGGCGGATGAAGCTGCGCACCGCCTCGTACGCGAACGTGCAGGCCCTGTCGTCGCTGCTGCCCGGCTGCCTGGTGCCCGACCTGATCGCCATCCTCGGCTCGATGTTCTTCGTGGTGGGCGACATCGACAAGTAACAGCCGTCCGGGCGCTGTCGGTCGATGCGGGCGGTTCAGCCCCAGCGGTCGGTGGCGTCCCGGTGCGGCCGGCCGTGTCCACCGCGCTCTGGGCTGCGCCACTCCGGTTCCGCCGGCCGCCACTCCGGCTCGGGCCGACGCCACTGCGACTCGGGCTGCGGCGTCTCCGGCTGCCGCCATTCCGGCTCGGCCTGGTGCCGTTCCTCCGGCTGACGCCACTCCGGTCCGGGCTGACGCCACTCGGGGGGCGGCTGCCGCCATTCCGGCTGGCCGCTGCGCCGCGCCGGTGGCCGCCACTCCTCCGGCACCGGCACCCCGCCGGCCGGCAGCGCCGGGTTGCTCTCCGCCGACCAGCGGCCCTCCGGCTCGCCCGGCCCGCTCGCGGCCGGACCGCCGCCGCGTACCGACGCCCACCGGTCCTCGACCCGGTACTCGGTGCCGCCGCCGTCGGCGTGCACAGCCGCCCGTCGTTCTCCGAGCCGGATCTCCCGGCCCGCGCCGTCGTCGCGGACGGCGGCCCACCGGTTGCCCGCACTCATCTCGGACCACTGGTCGCCGTCGCTCGCCCGGCCCGCCGGGGCGTCCGGCCCGCCCGCCGCGGCCGCCGGCCACGCGCCCGCCGCCCGGTCGTCACCCCCGCCGGGCCACTGCCGCTGCTCCTCCGCCGCCGTCCGGCCCTGGTCGCTCGACCAGCCGCCCCCGGCGGTCCGCGCGGACCAGCCCGGTTCCCCGCCGGTGCGCCCGGACCAGCCCTGTTCGCCATCGGTACGCGCGGACCAGCCCGGTTCACCGTCGGTACGCGCGGACCAGCCCGGTTCACCGTCGGCGGTCCGGCCGACGCCCGCCCACGGATGGTCGGCACCTGGGCGTCCGGGGTCGTTCCACGAGTGCCTGTCGTCAACGGACTCCGCACCCCGACCACGATCATCAGGAGCGGCCCGACGGCCCGGCCGGTCGCCCGGGTCGCGGTGTCCCGCACGCCAGTGATCGGCCGGGTCCGTGCCACGCGACCGGTCCTCGTCCGACCAGCCGCCGGGGAATCCGCCGTACCGGTTTCCGGCCGGCTCACCACCGCCGACAATCGTGTGCCGGGTGGTGACGTGCACCGTCTCGGTGTGGTGGACCACGCCGACCGGGCGGGCCGCCGGATCGGAGACCCGCGCCGCGCCGTACACCCCGCTCGCCGGCCGGTCCGGACGTACGGTGGCCCGCGCCGGCTCGGCGTCGTGCCGGCCCGTCCGCACCGGGTCGGGTTCGTGACGGCCGGACCGGGGCTGTTCGGATTCGTAGTAATCCGCCCGGGACGGCTCATCGTCGTAACGGCCGGTCCGGGGCGGCTCGGCGTCGTAACGGCCGGGCCGGAGCGGCTCGGCGCCCGCCCTGGGTGAGTCGGAGTCGGTTCCGTAGCGGCCGGCGGCGCCCGCCGGCCAGGCCGGTTCGTCGTCGTCCCGGCCGGCCGGGTGCGCCCGTCCCGCGTCGGACCTGCCGGTGACCGGCACCCGTGCCGCACCGCTCGGGCGCTCCGGCACGGCGGCGGATGCGGACGCGGGCACGGCGGCGGACGCGGGCACGGGCGCTGCGGCGGGTGCGGGCGCGGCGGCCAGTCCGGCGGCTGCCGCGTCGAGCCGATGCCGTACCGCGCCGGCCGCCTCCTCCGCCCGGCGGGCCTGGTCGAGTGCCTGGTTGCCGCGCTGCGCGGCGGCCACGATCTCGGCTCGCAACTCCCGCCGGAGCTGCGCCAGCTCCTCGCGCAGCTCCTCGGTGGCCGCGTCGTCGGAACCGCCCTCCGGCCGCAGCGCCATCGACAGACCGATGAGCACGACGGCGAGGATCGCCAGGACCGCACCGAACCGGAGCGAGCCGTTGCCGTCGGCGATCAGCAGGATGAGCGCGGCCAGGGGCGCCAGCCCCACACCGACCCAGAACAGGACGGTGAGCACCGTGGGCGTGCTCTTGTCGGTGGGCGCGACCGAGGCGGGCATGGCTGAGCAGATTACCGAGAGTTCCACCCGAGGGGAACGGGTCGGCACGACTCGATGCCCGGGCCGCCGAACGGGCCGCCGGCCGGCACGCGTGGCACCGGCCGGCGGTGGTGCGTCAGCTCGTGGCCAGCGCGGCGTCGGAGGAGAAGACCAGGCCGACGCTCGCCGAGCCGGTCTTCAGCGCGTTCTTGGTCTGCGGGCCGCCCGCGTCGAGCGAGCTGAACGAGCCGGCCTTGAAGTCGTAGACCTCGACCAGGCCGGCCTGGCACTTCGGCCGCTGCGGGCACTCCGGCGGCCCGGCCAGCACGGTCGCCTGGCCGGAGCACTTGGCGGCCAGCTCGGAGAGCGTCGAGACGCCGTACTTGTCGGCGAACGCCTTGGTGACGGCGAACGCGTTCTGGTCCTGCGCCTGGGACGGCTGGCCGAAGACCAGGCCGTTCTTGTCACCCTGGCTCTTCAGCGCCGCGACCGTCTTGTCCAGCTCCGGCGAGGAGACGGGCTGCGCGTCCTTGCCGTTGTTCTTGGTGTTGAGGAACTCCGCCATGGTGGCGGCGTACTCCGGGACGACCTGGATCTGGCCCTTCTCCAGCGCCGGCTCGTAGAGCTCCCGGTTGCCGATGGTCTGCACCTTGACCTGGTAGCCGGCGGCGGTGAGCGCGATCTTGTAGAGCTCGGCGATGGTCTGGCTCTCGCTGAAGTTGCCCGCGCCGACTGTGATCTGGCCGCCCGGGCCCTTCTCGATCCCGTCGGTCACGCCGTTGGCGGAGGCGAACTCCTGCGCGGCGACCTGGGGCGTCTTGCGGTCGACGTCGACCGCCCGGTTGAGTTGGATCAGCTTCGGGGTGTCGAGCTTCGCGGAGACCTTGTCGAGCGCGGCGACGAGCTGCGGCGTGGCCGCCTTCGCGTTGATCGCGGGAATGACGTTGTCGGTGTTCTGGAGCTTCTTGTCGTCGGTCAGGACGACGAGCTGGTCACCGGCCACCGGAGCACAGCCCGCCCCCGAGGCGCCCTGCTCGGGCGCGTCGGTGCCGGACGAGCCGGCGTCGCCGCAGCCGGTGAGAAGCGCGGCCGCGGTGAGAGCGCCGATCGCCCCGGCGGCCATTCGTGTACGCGCACGCATGAGTGCCCGCCTTCCGTGTCCCGGCGCGACCCGTCGGGCCGGCCGCGTGTCCGACGGGCGACCCGGACGGCCACCCGCGACTCCAGCCAATATCCTCCAGACCCGACCGACAAACTCGGAGCGGTTTTCGTCACCTGATCGTCACCGACGGCTCAACCGCCGGTCGTCGCCGCCGTCGCGCGGCGGTTCGCCCGCCGGCGTACCCGGCGCAGCGGGCGCGGCGTGACCGCCCGCTCCACCAGCGCGAGCACCCCCTCCACGAGCAGCGCCAACCCGGCCACCAGCACCCCGCCCGCGATGATCTGCCCCCCGCCGGCGGCGATGTCGAGCCCGAAACCGGCCCGGATGATCTGGCCCAGCCCGCCGCCGTTGACGAAGGAGGCGAGCGCCGCGGTGGCCACCACCTGCACCGCCGCGGTACGGAAGCCGGCCGCCAGGTAGGGCACCGCGAGCGGCAGCTCCACCCGGCGCAGCACCTGGCCGCCGGACAGGCCCATCCCCCGGGCCGCGTCCCGGGCCTCCGGGTCGGCCTGCCGCACCCCGGTGTACGCGTTCGCCAGCAGCGGCGGAACCGCGAAGACCGCGAGCGCCACGACCACTGCCGACCGGCCGAAGCCGAGGAACGTCAGCGGGAGGATGGTCAGCAGCGCCAGCGTCGGGATCGCCAGCGTGACGTTGGAGACCAGCAGGACCAGCCCGCCGCCCCGGCCGCTGTGCCCGAGCCAGAGCCCGATCGGCCAGGCCACCAGGCAGCCCAGCAGCACCGCCAGCGCGGACATGCTCAGGTGCTCGCCGAGGCGGTCCAGCACGCCGCCGGGGTTGGTCCAGTTCAGCGGGTCGTTCAGCCAGACCACTGCCTGCTCGACGGGGTTCACCGGGCGGACCTCCCGCGCAGCCAGGGGGTGAGCAGGCGGCCCACGCCCGCCAGCACCAGGTCGAGCACCAGCGCCAGCAGCACGCACAGCACCGTGCCGGTCATGATCTGGGCCTTGTAGAAGTTGTTCTGGAAGCCCGCGAAGATGAGCTGGCCCAGGCCGCCCCGGCCGACCACCACCCCGACCGTGACGAGCGCGACAGTGGACACGGTCGCCAGCCGTACGCCGGTGAGGATGCCCGGCAGCGCCAGCGGCAGCTCGATCCGCAGCAGCCGCCCCCACCTGCCGTACCCCATGCCCTCGGCGGCCTCGCGCACCTCCGGCGGCACCTGGTTCAGCCCGGCCAGCGCGTTGCGCACGATGACCAGCAACGCGTACAGCGCCACGACGGTGAGCACGGTGATCGCGCCGATGCCCAGGTACGGCGCCAGGAACGCGAACAACGCCAGCGACGGGACGGTGTAGAGCACCCCGGTCACCGCCAGGATGGGTGCCGACAGCGACCGGAACCAGTACGCGAGCACCGCCAGCGGCAGCGCCACCAGCGCGGCGATCACCACGGCCCGGCCGGTCAGCCAGGTGTGCTCCCGCAGCGCGGCGAGGATCGTGTCAGAGTTGTCCCGCACGTACTGCCAGGAGAACCACGGATTACCCGGGTCGGCCCGGTAGCTCAGGTGGAGGGACACACGTGGACGGTACCCCGGGGAGCACCGCCGGAGGCGGCGCGGCGTCGATCACGCTGGAGCGCATCCGCAAGCGCTACCCGGACGGCACCGAGGCGGTACGCGAGCTGAGCCTGGAGGTCGCCGCCGGCGAGCTGGTGGTGCTGATCGGCCCGTCCGGCTGCGGCAAGTCGACTGTGCTGCGGATGGTCAACCGGCTGATCGAGCCGACCGGCGGGCGGATCCTGCTCGGCGACGACGACGTCACCCGGGTCGATCCGGTGGCGCTACGCCGCCGCATCGGCTACGTCATCCAGAACGTCGGCCTCTTCCCGCACCAGACCGTCGCCGCGAACGTGGCGACCGTGCCGGGGCTGCTCGGCTGGCCGAAGCAGCGGATCCGGGCCCGGGTCGGCGAGCTGCTGGAGCTCGTCGGTCTGGACCCGGCTCAGTTCAGCAGGCGGTACCCGCACGAGCTGTCCGGCGGGCAGCGGCAGCGCGTCGGCGTGGCCCGGGCGCTCGCCGCCGATCCGGTGGTGCTGCTGATGGACGAGCCGTTCTCGGCGGTGGACCCGATCGTCCGGACCCGCCTGCAGGAGGAGTTCCTGCGGTTGCAGGCCGAGGTACGCAAGACGATCGTGCTGGTCACCCACGACCTCGACGAGGCGGTCCGGCTGGGCGACCGGATCGCGGTGCTCTCCGAGGGCGGCCGGCTGGAGCAGTACGACACGCCCGCCGCGCTGCTCGGCGCGCCCGCCTCGGACTTCGTCCGCGAGTTCGTCGGCGCCGACCGGGGCATCCGGCGGCTCGCTGTCACCCCGGTGACCCGCGCGGTGCTCGACCCGCTCCCGGCCGACGGCGGCGCCGGCCTGCCCACTGTGGCGCTCGGCGACTCGGCGTACGACGCGCTCGGCGCGCTGCTCACCTCCGGCGCCGAGCACGCGGTGGTCACCGAGGAGGGCCGGGCGGTGGGGCTGCTCGCCCGCGCCCGGGTGCTGACGCTGGGCGCTGTGGACTGACCTCAGGCCCGGCCGCCGAGGCTGGCCAGGCCGACGATCCAGCCCGCGAAGAAGCCGTACGTGACACCGGTGCTGGCGGCCTGGAACGCGGCGTACAGCGAGCCGTGCGGGCCGAGGAGCGTGGCGAGCAGGGCACTGAGCCCGGCGGCGAGCGCGTACGCGCCCCAGCCGGAGAGGAACTGGCTGCCCGAGGACGTCACCCGGTCGACCTGCGGGCCGGGCAGGAGGTACAGCAGCGCCGCGGCCAGCACGAGGAGCAGGATCGCCCGGAGATTGGTGGCGAACACGCCCTCGTCGGCCTGCCACCGCCAGGACGGCCAGGCGAGCAGCCGGAGGAACCAGCCACCGGCCCCGGTCGGGTCGGTGCCGCGCTGCGCCCAGTCCACGTACATCGGGCTGCCGCCGACGGCGACGAGCAGGAACGCGGCGAGCATCCCGGTGCCGGCGGCCGTGCCGTACTGGGAGACGGTACGAGGGCGGTTGCTCAGAGCCATGCGGCGGTCAGTTCCCGGCCGGTCCCGCCGGGCAAACCTGCGTAGGCGGGCGGCTGCCGCCGGCCGGCGGGCCGTCATCGACCTCAGTGCTTCATCAGGTAGTCGATGAAGGCGGCGCGCAGCAGCGGCGCGGACTCGTCGTAGCCGTGCCCGGTCAGCTCACGCCAGAGCGCGTTCGCCTCGTCGATGGTCGGGCCGATCGAGTTCGGCGCCCCGTCCAGCGCGGCGGCCTCGTCGGCGTTGGGCAGGTGCCGCAGGACCGACCAGAAGAAGCCCACGTCGCGGCGGTCGCGCGCCAGGTTGAACGCCTGCTCGCGCAGTTCCTCGGTGGAGAGCTTGTCGAGCTCGTCGAAGGTGCGGCCGCCGGGGGCAGGAGTATCGGTCATGCCGCCGAGCCTAACCGGAGAGATCAGTCCCGGCGCGCGGGACGCACGGCCACCGCCGGGTCAGCGATCGTCGGCGTCCCAGCGCCGGGGTTCGCTGTCCCAGCGCTGGGCCTCCCATGCCTCGACCGGGGTCTCGTGCTCGCGTACCGGCAGCACCGACGGCCAGGTGTCGCCCGGCTGGGGCGCCGGGGTCATCGTCCAGCCGCCACTCGACGCGCCGTCCCGGGCCGGGCGGACCGGACCGGGTCCGACCGGCGCCGCCGGGCGCGGCCGGCCGAACGTCTCGACCAGCCGGGTGACGAGCAGGCCGACGCCGAGCACGGCACCACCCAGCGCCCACCGGCTGACCGTCCAGCCGTACGGCACGGTCCAGGCCAGGAACACCACCACCAGGCAGACCGCGAACAGGGTGCCGAAGATGCCGCCTCGGCGTCCGTACGCGCTGGTGCCGGCGAGCATCGCCGTGCCGATCGCCAGCACGGTCCAGTCCAGCCCGGTGCCGGGCGCGACCTGACCGTCCCCGTTCGCCGCGAGCAGCACGCCGGCGAGCATCGCCAGCACGGTGGACCCGACGAGCGCCAGCGCGGTCACCGTGGCGGCCACCGCGCCGCGCCGCCGGGCCGGGTCGGCGACCGGCCGGAACCGGCCGATCAGCCGGCGTACCGGCTTCATCGCGGCGAACAGGCCACCGAGGACGGCGACCGCGGCGAAGCCGACGAAGAGGTACAGCGCGCTGCGGCGGGGGTCGTAGTCCCCCTGCACGGTGACCGGGCCGGTCCGCCGTTCCAGGTAGACGATCACGCCGGCCGCCCCGGCCAGGCTCGCCGCCCAGCCGGGCACGTGCAGCACCACGACGGCCAGGGCGAGTGCAAGCCCGGCCACCGCCGCCACCCCGAGCGCCGGCAGCAGCGCCTCCCGTACGCCCCGGTCGCCCTGCTCGGCGAAGTGCAGCGCGGAGGCCAGCGCGACCGGGCCGATCGCCAGGTTCACCGCGCCGGCCCGCAGGCTCAGGCCGGCGGCGAGGGTGAACAGGCCGAGCGCGGCCACGTCGACGAGCAGCGTCTTCAGGGCGCCGCCGCGCAGCGCGTCCGAGTCCTCCCGCCAGAGCAGCCAGGCCATCGCGACCAGCGCGGCCAGCAGCACGAACTCCCAGAGCACGTGCACCGCGATCCGGTCCCGGCCGGGTTCGCCGTGTGCCGGGTCGTCGAAGACGTTCTCCAGTACGGCAGCGGGCACCCCGGACGACGTCTCCGGCGGCGCTGTCCGGCCCGCATCGTCGTACGCCATTGGCTCGCGCCTCCCCAGGTGGCCGCGTCCGGCCCACGGGCGGGCGGACCGGTGGCGGCCGTCGCTCTCCGGTCGCCCAGGGACGGTACCGCCGGGCCGGGGTGGGGGGAACCCTCAGAGACGGCCGCGGGGCGTCTCCCGGTCGCCCGGCTCGCGGTCCTCGTCGTCCTCCTGCTCCGGGACCCGGCAGGAGCGTTCCAGCCAGAGCGCGGCCGCGACCAGCGCGAGCGCGGCGATCAGGCCGCCGAGCGCGGCGGGCCGGTCGCCCACCGCCGCGTTCGTGCGCTCGACGAACAGCCAGCCGGTCAGCCCCGCGTAGAAGCCGGCGAAGATGGCACCGGCCAGCGCGGACGCCTTGGCCAGCACCACGAACCGGGCCACCAGCAGCGGGTTCACCGGCTCCCGGCCGGGCCGCCGCTCGATCCGGCCGCGCGTGTTGACCGCGGCGTAGCCCTCCAGCACGGCCAGCCCGGCCAGCGTGATCACCGGCAGCCAGGGCAGGTCGGGCGCGAAGTCGTAGTAGAAGCCGCTGATCAGCAGCCAGGCCACCGCGGCGGCGGCCAGACCGGCCACCACCAGCGTGGAGGCCCGGGTCGGGCCCATCCGGAAGCGGTCGGGCCCCTGCGGGGAGCGCGCGGTGCTCACCGCGCCTCCTCGGCTCGCGACGGCGGGGCCGCACTCCAGCGGGTCATGTTTCCGACTCTAGCGTCAGATCCGGTCGCGGGCTCAGTTCCAGCGCGTCCCCGGCCAGCGGCTCGGCGTTGAGCAGGTCGGTCAGCCAGCCGTGCCCGGGTAGCCGGCCGTGCGGCTCGATGTCGATCCACGGGCGCAGCACGAAGGCGCGCAGGTGGGCCCGGGGGTGCGGCACCGTCAGCTCGGCGTCGTCGCGGAGCACCGGCTCACCGGCGTCGTCCCAGACCGCGATCACGTCCACGTCCAGCGTGCGCGGCCCGTACCGCCGTCGCGGGTCGCGGTCGCGCCCGGCCGCCGCCTCCGCGGCCCGGGCGCGGGCCAGCCAGTCCTCGGGCGCCGCCGCCGGGTCCGCGACCATCACCACCGCGTTCAGGTACGCGGGCTGGTCGGCGTCCCCCCACGGTGGAGTCTCGTAGACGCCGGAGACCAGCAGCACCCGGTCGCCGAGCGCGGCCACGGCGCCACGCAGGTGGCCGAGACGGTCGCCCAGGTTGCTGCCGATCGACAGCACGGCCCGGGTCACCGGTTACGCCGCATCGTGACGGCGACGTCCCGGAAGGCGTGCGGGATCGGGGCCTCGGGCTTGTGCACGGTCACCGTCGCGGCCTCCACCAGCGGCTCGGCCAGGCAGACCGCGAGCAGCCGGTCGGCGAGTGTCTCGATCAGGTTCACCGGCTCGCCGGTGATGACCGCGACCAGACGTTCGGCCAGCTCGCCGTAGTGCACGGTGTCGGTCACCTCGTCCGAGCCGGCGGCCGGGCCGAGGTCCAGTTCGAGCACCGCGTCGACCACGAACTCCTGGCCCTGCGCGCGCTCGAAGTCGTAGACGCCGTGGCGGCCGTGCGCGCGCAGGCCGGTCAGCTCGATCCGGTCGGTCACCTGTCGCCTCCGCTCAGGCCGGTGGTCGCTGCTGTCCGCGACGCGGTCGCCGGCCGTGCGCCGGTCGCGGCGGCCAGCCGGGGGCTGCCGGTGGCCCGCCAGACGGCGAGCGCGTCGGCGGTGCCGCGGACGTCGTGCACGCGCACCCCCCAGGCGCCGGCCGCGACGGCGAGCACGCTGGTCGCGACGGTCGCGGCCTCCCGCCCGGCGGTGGGCCGGGGTTCGCCCGCCGGGTCGGCGAGCAGCCGGCCCAGGTAGGACTTGCGGCTGGCCCCGAACAGCACCGGAAAGCCCAGCTCGACCAGCTCCGGCAGGCGGGCGCTGAGCGCCCAGTTGTGCGCGGCGGTCTTGGCGAAGCCCAGGCCCGGGTCGACGATGATCCGGTCGGCGGCGACCCCGGCGGCGAGCGCGGCGTCGACGCGCCGGCTCAGCTCGTCCCGGACGTCGGCCACCACGTCGGTGTACGTGGCCAGCTCACGCATCCCCCGGGAGTGCCCCCGCCAGTGCATGAGCACCCAGGGGCAGCCCGCGTCGCAGACCACCCGGGCCATGTCCGGATCGGCGAGGCCGCCGGAGACGTCGTTCACCGCGTACGCGCCGGCGGCGAGGACGGCCTCGGCGACCCGGGCGCGACTGGTGTCGATGCTGACCAGAATCCCGGCGGCGCTCAGCTCGCGGACCACAGGCAGCACCCGGGCGGTCTCCGTCTCCGGGTCGACCCGGTCGGCGCCCGGCCGGGTGGACTCGCCACCCACGTCGATCAGGTCCGCGCCGTCGGAGCGCAGTCGCACCCCGTGTGCGACGGCCGCGTCCAGATCGGCGTATCTGCCGCCGTCGGAGAAGGAGTCGGGCGTGACGTTGAGGACGCCCATCACCACCGGGTTCTCCGCCCGTACCAGATCGGTCACGGCCCGACAGTACCGTTCGCCGCCAGGGCTTCCGGCCACCGGTCGAACGCGGAACGCGGCACCCCTGACGTGCGCATTGGAACAGGTGTACGATCGGTCATCCGGGCATTCGGGGGTCGACTCTTCACGGCTTGTCGCAAAGGTGGCCGGGCCGTACGCTTTGGAATTGCCCAGCATCGAGATGGCGAAGCCTGGAGGGAGGGCCGAAGCGGGAAGAATCCCCCCAAAACTCACCACTCTGCGTGGTGGGTGACGGACGCAGCGTTTACGGCGCTGTCTCTGACGAGCACCATCCCGCCAGGCTTGCCTACTTGCACCAACGCGGCGCCGCCGGCCGCGACCTTGGGGAGGTTTCCAGTGATCGCCATCGAGCTCATGGCAACGGCATCCAGTGCCGTCGACCACGCGCTCCACACCCTGGCGTCGACTCCACTCGCCGAGCCGGCCCCGAAGGGCATCGACACCGACAACGTCGTCACCTTCTTCGCCAGCAAGATCGCGCCGATCCTGCTCGCGGTCCTCGGCGTGATCTTCATCGGCCGGGCCAGCCGGGGTGAGATCTCGAAGGTGCTGACCAGCTCGGCCATCGCCATCATCGGCCTGGCCTTCATCGCCGGGGCGGCAACACTGTTCTTCGTCGGCGACTACCTGATCAACCTGATCTTCGAGTAGGGCGCGGGCGACGATGCGGCTGCGCACCGACGACGACATCTACCGGGCACGCCTCGTCTACCTGGGGCCGCCCGGGTACACCCTTCCCGTCCATCTGCCGTACGCCCAGTACGGCCTGTTCATGCTGCTCGTACCCCTCTACATGTTCATCCACTGGTTGTTCACGCTCCAGGTCGAGCTGTTCCCCGCCTGGGAGATCTCGCTGGCGATCGTGACGACCTCGTTCATCTTCCGGTACGTCGACCCGGACCGACCCGCGCGAATGGTCATCCGGACCGCGCTGACCGACTGGCGACGCACCCGGGAACCGGCCACCGAGCAGCGGGATCCGCGGCTCGTGGCGAGCCGGATCAGGATCCGGGAGGAACTGGCATGACCGGGCGTACGACAACCGTGCAGACGAACGATGCGGGTGAGGCGGTCGCATGAGTCGCTCTTCCACGCCGGGTTCCCCGGCCGGGCGCCCGGCCGGGCCCAACGGTAACCGTGCGCGATCGTTCGACTACCCACCGGACGAGGATCTGGACGAGGTGGTCCTGGACAGCGCGCTCGTCACCAGCCCCGGGCACGGCCGCGTCGGCGTCTTCCAGCCGCCGCGGCCGATGACACCGCGTGAACCGGTACGCCCCGACGGCGACATCGACTCGCCCTTCCTCGACCTGTTCGGCGGCGCGCAGCCCCGGCGGCGACCCGCCGCGTCCGCGCCACCCTCGCCGGTCGAGCCGGTGGTGGCGCCGCCCCGCCGCGGCGTCGGCCGCGAGCCCCTGCCGATCCCGCACCAGCCCGCCGTCCCGATCGAGCCGGCCCCGCGGCCCGAACCGGAACCGCCGGTCCGCGAGCAGGCCCCGGGGGTACGCGCCGTCGGGCGTCCCCGGCCCGCGCCCACGCACGCCGCGCCGCCGCCGGTCGAGCCGTCCCTGCCCGACCCGCCAGCGGTCCTCGCCCCGCCGCCGCCGTCCCGTAGCCGGGTTCCGCAGCAGGCCGGTGACCGGCTGCCCGTGCTCCGCCCTCCGGCCGAGCCGGAGCCGGCGCTACCGCCGCCCCCGCAGATCCCCGCGCCGCCCGTGACCGTCGCCGCGCCCGCCCCGGCCGAGCACCGGGAACCGGACCTCGCCCCGGCCGAGCCGCTCGCGACCGGCACGGCGCCCTCGCGTGAGGTGGGCCGCCCGGAGCACCGCGAGGTGACGCCGCCCCGGCAACGCACGCCGGAACGCCGGAACCGGCCGACCAAACCGGCCCGGGTCCGCGCCCCGAAGATCAAGTTCGGCGATCGGGACCCGTCGGTCGAGCTGGCCATCACCGAGATCGCCGGTCACCTCACCTTCACTCCGAACACGGTCACCGCCTGGTACTGGCTGCCCGAGGTGCGGTGGGCGTTCCGGCCGGACGCGGAACGCGAGGCGCTGCTCTCGGCGATCTCCGAGCAGTACGCCGGCCTCGCCGGCTTCCGGCTGCACCTGCGCCGGACCACAAGGCCCTTCCCGGCCGACGAGTGGGCCCGCACCATCGACGCGCACACCGTCGCCCCGCTGCCCGACGTGCCCGGCACCACCGGCTGGGCCGATCACCTGGTCGCCGCCCAGCGGCACCTGATGGCGGTCAACCACGCCGAGGGCCAGACCTACCTCGGTGTCACGTTCGCCCGCCGGTCACTCGGCGACTCGCTCACCGAACGACTGTTGCGTACGTTCGGCCGGGGCACCGCCGACGGCGAGCGGCGCCGGCTGAGCCGTACCGTCGAGCAGTTCGACGAGGTCCTCGGCGCGTTCGGCATGCGCGGGCGGCGGGTCACCGCGCCCGAGCTGGAATGGCTGCTCTACCGGTCGGTGGCGCTGTGCATGGCGCCGCCCGGCGTCCTCTCCCCGATCACGAACGGCCGGTGGGAACGCGGCGATCTGCTGGCCCTCACCGAGCAGGTCGAGCGCTACCGCACCCCGTACGGCTCGACGGTGAAGCTGGTCAACCGGATGACCGGCGAGGAGCGCCACGTCGCGGTGCTCGCGGTCGGCCGGATGGAGCCGCTGGAGATCCCCGAACGGCACGAGCCCTGGCTGCACTTCCACGAGCGGCTGCCGTGGCCGATGGAGTTGTCCACCCGGGTCGACATCCTCGGTCCCAACGACTCCTTCCGGAACCTCGAACACCGGCTCCGGATGATCCGCTCCCAGCAGCTCGACTACGCCGAGCACGGCATCGACGCGCCACCGGAGCTGGAACGGCTGGCCAAGCGCGCGCTGGTGATCGGCGACGAGATGACCACCGGCCTGCCCGTCGACTCGGCCCGGGCACACGGCTGGCACCGCATCGCGGTCGGCGGGCGGACCCGGGAGGAGTGCCTGGAGCGGGCCCGGCGGCTCATCCAGCTCTACTCCCGCGAGCTGCGGATCTCGCTCCAGCACCCGAAGAACCAGGACTGGCTGGCCCGCGAGTTCATCCCCGGCGAACCGATCGCCAACACCGGCTACGTCCGGCGGATGCCCGTCAACCTGCTGGCCGCCGCGCTGCCGCAGGCCGCGTCCACTGTCGGCGACCGGCGCGGCGACCTGATCGGGCGCACCGCCGGCACCTGCCGCCGGCCCGTCTTCCTCGACCTGCACTTCCCGATGGAGGTACGCGAGCGCTCCGGCCTCGCCGTCTTCGTCGCCGAACCCGGCGGTGGCAAGTCGACGCTGCTCGGCGCGCTCGGCTACCTGGCCGCACGCCGTGGCGTACAGGTGACGCTGCTCGACCCGTCCGGTCCGCTGGCCCGGCTGTGCGCCATGCCCGAGCTGGCACCGTACTCCCGGGTGCTCAACCTGACCGGCTCGGAGCAGGGCACGCTCGCGCCGTACGCGCTGATCCCGACGCCGCTGCGCAGCGAGTTCGGCGCCGGCCCGGCGGGCGACCGTGAGTTCGAGATCGCCGTGTCGAACGCCCGCGCCGAGCGCCGGATGCTGGTGCAGGACATCTGCATGATGCTGGTGCCGCCGCAGGTGGCCCGGGAGGCGTCCACCGCCACGCTGTTCCGGCACGCCGTACGCCAGGTGCCCGCCGAGGAGACCTCCACGCTCGACGACGTGGTCACCTGCCTGCAAGGGCTCGACGACGACGCCGGTCGCGAGCTGGCCCACCTGCTGCTCGACACCGCCGAGATGCCGCTGGCCATGCTCTTCTTCGGCCGGCCGCCGGAGGGGCTGCTCGGTGCCGACGCCGCGCTCACCGTCATCACCATGGCCGGCCTGCGGCTCCCCGACCTCAAGATCGAGCGGGAGTACTGGTCGGCCGAGGAGGCCCTCGCGTTGCCGATGCTGCACACCGCGCACCGGCTCGCGGTACGCCGCTGCTACGGCGGGTCGATGTCCTCGCGGAAGCTGGTCGGCCTCGACGAGGCGCACTTCATGGAGGGCTGGCGCTCCGGCCGGTCGTTCCTGGTCCGGCTCGCCCGCGACTCCCGCAAGTGGAACCTGGCCGCGCTGGTCGCCTCGCAGAACCCGAAGGACATCCTCGGCCTCGACGTGCAGAACCTCGTCTCCACCGTCTTCGTCGGCCGGATCGCCGAGGACAGCGAGATCGCCTCCGAGGCGCTACGCCTGCTGCGGGTGCCCGTGGACGACGGGTACGAGGCGACACTCGCCTCCCTCTCCCAGGCCGACAGCGGGTCGGCCAACCGGCTCGGCTTCCGCGAGTTCGTCATGCGCGACGTCGACGGGCGCGTGCAGAAGGTCCGGGTCGACGTGTCGTACGTCGACGGGCTGCTGGAGCACCTGGACACCACCCCCGCCGCGGTCGCCCAGGCCGCCGGGATACTGCCGACCGTCCTGGCTGATCTGGAGGCGTGACATGGCGAGGGCCCGGGCACGGATCACGGCGCTCCTCCTCGCGCTCGGCGTACTCGCCGGGGCCACGATCTCCTGGCCGGTGATCGGGGGTGCCACACCCGCGTACGCCGCCGCGCCGGTCGCCCAGGCGCGCGCCGAGCTGTGCAGCACCAAGGAGTGGCAGGCCGACTTCCGGTCCTGCTGGTCCGCGCGGTCGACGGCTGCTCCGGTGCGACATTCGCCGGGTACGCGCCGCTGGCCGACGCCGGGCTGTTGCCTCCGCCCGCCACCGACCTCGCCGGAATGCGCGCGGTGCTGGCCGAGGCCGAGCAGTGGATGGCGGCCGGAACCGCCCGGCAGCGCGGGCACGACCGGACGCTGCTGCTCGTGGTCGCCGCGCTACCAGGCGGTACGACCACAGCCGACCTGGACCGGCTCGCCGGACTGGCCGAGGGTGGGCCGCGCGCCGGGCTGCATCTGGTGCTCGCCGGCTGGCCGGACGGCAGCCCGCTGCCGCGTGCCACACCGGTGACGGTGCGCACCGCGTACGCGCTTGTCGGCGACCCGCCCGGTGCCGGCTTCAGCAGTCCCGGCACCGAGCCGCCGGGCGGGCTGAACTCGCCCGTGTTCCTCGACGAGGACCCGCCCGCCGAGCTGGTCGCCGACGTGTGTGCGCGGCTGGCCCGGCAGATCGAGGACGGCTCGCGTCTGTCCCTGCGTGACCTGCTGCCGGCGGACGGTTTCTGGGCGGCCGGCTCGGCGGACGGGCTGAGCACCACAGTGGGTGACGCCGCCGGGCGTCCGGTCAGCCTGGGCTTCACCGAGCTGACCCCGCACTGGCTGGTCAGCGGCCGGGGTCAGGCGGGCCGGTCGGCGTTCCTGACCGACGCGTTGTTCGGACTCGCCGCCCGGTACGGCCCGGACGAGCTGGCGCTCTACCTGGCCGACCTGGCCGACGGCGAGTCCTTCGTGGAGTTCCTCCAGACCGAGCGGGACCGTTCCTGGGTGCCGCAGGTGCGCGCCGCCGGGATGGCTGCCGACCGGGAGTACGTGGCCGCCCTGTTCGGCGAGCTGGCGGCGGAACTGCGCCGCCGCGAGGAGGCGTCCCGGCGGGCCGGTGGGCAGCGCTACACCGAGCTGCGGCAGCACCAGCCGCTGCCCCGGATCGTCTGCGTGGTCGACAACTTCCCGATGGCGCTACGCGAGCGGGACCGCCTCGCCGCCGACCTGCTGGCCCGGTTGGACGCTCTCGCCCGCGCCGGCCGCTCGTACGGGATCCACCTGGTGCTGGCCGGCGAGGGTGACCTGGGTATCGGCGGTCCGCGTGACCCGCTGCTCGGCCAGTTCCCGGTGCGGGTGGCGCTGCCCGGCGGCTCGGCGGTGCTGGAACCGGCGAACGACTCGGCGGCCGGGCTGCCGGTGGGCAGCGCGGTGGTGAACACGGCGGGTGGCCTGGGCGGGCCGCGCGGCGCGACCCGGGGGCACGAGCGGATGATCCGCTTCCCGGATCCGTACGAGGACCCCGAGGTCCTCACCGACCTGCGGCGACGGCTCTGGGAGGCACGGGACGAGGCGGCGACGCCGCCGGTGGTCTTCGCCGGGTACGCCCGCCCGCTGCTGGCGAACGATCCTCGGCACCGGGCCGCGCTCGCCGGCCGCGCCCACGGGCCCGCCGCGTTGCTGGGCCGGGCGGTGGACGTGCGCCGGTCCACGGTGACGGTGCCGCTGGGGCCGGGCGCGGGACGGAACCTGGCCGTCCTGGGGCGGGACGAGGAGGCGGAGCGCCTGCTGGTGACGGCTGTTCGCAGTGCGGCGGCGGCACAGCCGGGCGCGGTCCGGTTCGTGCTGGCGCCGCTGGCGAACGGGTCGGCCGAGCCGGCCGGGGCGCTCGCCGCCGAGCTGGCCGGGCGGCACCGGGTGGAGACCGTCGACGCGGCCGGGCTGAGGGACGCCATGGCGTCGGACGAGCCGGGTTACCTGGTGGTGTTCGGGCTGGACGTGCCGGACGCCTCCGAGCTGCCGCCCGACCTGCTTCGGTCGCTGCTGGTGGAGGGCCCGCCGGCCGGCCGGCACCTGCTCGGCTGGTGGCGGACGCCGGCTCCGCTGGCCGGGCTGCTCGGCCCGGAGGGCGAGGTGGACAAGCTCACCGCCGTGGCGGTCACGGACGTGCCGGGCGGCCGGCTGGAGCAGCTCTTCGACCGCCCGGTGTGGTGGCGGCCCCGGCCGGGCCGCGCGGTGCTCTGGGACGGCCCGGACGAGCAGGGCACGGTTTTCGTGCCGTTCGGCACGACCGGGGCGGCGGCGACCGCGCGGGTCGAGCCGGACCGGCGGGCGACGGACCGCACCGGGGAGGGCACGGCATGAGTGAGACCGGCACGACCGTACCGGGGCCCCGCTCGGGTGGGCCGGCCACGGTGGCGGATCCCGCCGAGTCGGCCTGGGCGGAGTATGTCGCCGCCGCGCGGGCGCTCGACGGCGTACGCCGGGCGGCGGCCACCGCCGCCGGGGAGCAGGCACGGTCGGTGGCCGCGGCCCGCGAGGAGCTGACCGTGGTACGGGAACGGCTGGCGCCGCAGCAGTCCCGGCTGCGTGAGCTGGGCGTACCGGCGTTGTCGCTGGTCCCGACGCCGCCGGAGGTGACCGAGGCGGCCCGGTCGATGGCGGGTGGGCCGTCGGCGGTGCTGGCGGCGCTGCGCGCGGCCGGAGACTGGGCGGATGCGGCGGACGACACGCTGAGCGCGCGTGGCCTGCCCCGGCTGGCGCGGTGGCCCGCCCGTCCGCGCAACCTTCTGGTGTACGGGCCGCTGGCGCTCGTGGTGCCGCTGCTCCAGCTCGTGCTGTACGCGGTCGCCGGTCCGGGCCCGGTGACGGTGCTGGCGCTGCTGGTCGGACTGCCGCTGCCGGCTGTCGCGTTCATGCTGGGCTGGCTCGCGGTGGGGCGTGTCTTCCGTCCGCGTCCCACCGACCGGGTGGACCGGACGCCGCGCTTCGGTGCCCTGGTCTGCCTGGTGCCGGCGGTGCTCACCGCCGCCGGGCTGCTGCTCGCCATGCTGCCGGACTGACGACGGCCGCGCTCCCGGCGGGAGTACGCGGCCGTCGGTGGCGGTCGGGGTCAGCGGGCCATGATCAGTGCCATCGCCTCGGCCCGCGACTTGGCGTCGTTCTGCAGGCCGCCGCGCACCGCGGACGTGATGGTCTTCGCGCCCGACTTCTGGATGCCGCGCATCGCCATGCACATGTGCTCGCACTCCAGCACGACGATCACGCCGCGCGGGGCGAGGCTGGACATCAGCAGGTCGGCGATCTGCGAGGTGAGCCGCTCCTGCACCTGGGGCCGGCGGGCGAACACCTCGACCAGCCGGGCCAGCTTGGACAGGCCGGTGATCCGGCCGTCCGGGCCGGGGATGTAGCCGATGTGCGCGCTGCCCCGGAACGGCAGCAGGTGGTGCTCGCAGAGGCTCATCACGTCGATGTCCCGGACGAGCACCAGCTCCTCGTGGTTGGCCTCGAAGGTGGTGCGGAGCACCTGCGCCGGGTCGACCCGCAGGCCGGCGAAGAGTTCGGCGTACGCACGGGCCACCCGGGCCGGTGTCTGCTGGAGACCGTCGCGGTCCGGGTCCTCGCCGACCGCGATGAGGATCTCGCGGACCGCCTTCTCGATCCGGGCGAGGTCGACGCTCTCCTCCACCGGGCCACCGGTGAGCTTGCCGCTGATCAGCCGCGCGGCCACGTAGTCGAGCGCGTCGTCGCCGTCGGGCTCGGTCGCGGAGACGGCCGACTCCCTGTGCGGGGAGCCGGCCGTCGTCGGATCGCTGTTCAGTGCATACCGTCCGAGTTGTTGCTGGAACCACCGATCGAGGCGGCACCGTCGGCGCGGGCCTGAGCGGCCAGCGCCTCCTTCTCGGCCGGCGTGAGCACCGGCGGCTCGGTGGAGGGCTGACGCTTGCCGAAGCCGTGGTACGGCGCCATCGGCGGGCGCTTGACCACGCGCGCGCAGATCCGGGCCATGTCGGCGGTGGAGAGCGTCTCCTTCTCCATCAGCTCCAGGACCATGTTGTCCAGGACGTCCCGGTATTCCACCAGGATCTCCCAGGCCTCGTCGTGGGCCAGCTCGATCAGGGCACGCATCTCCCCGTCGATCTCGGCGGCCACCGCGTCGGAGTAGTCCCGCTCGTGGCCCATGTTGCGGCCGAGGAACGGCTCGTCGCCGCTGGTGCCGTACTTGATCGCACCGAGCTTGGAGCTCATGCCGTACTGCGTGATCATCGCGCGGGCCAGCTGGGTGGCCTTCTCGATGTCGTTGCCGGCGCCGGTGGTCGGCTCGTGGAAGACCAGCTCCTCGGCCGCCCGACCGCCCAGCGCGTACGCCAGGGTGTCGATCATCTCGGCCCGGGTCTGGGTGTACTTGTCCTCCGTCGGGAGGACAAGCGTGTGACCCAGCGAGCGACCCCGGGACAGGATGGTCACCTTGTGCACCGGCGCGGCGTGCGGCAGCGCCCAGGCGACAAGCGCGTGCCCACCCTCGTGGTACGCGGTGATCTTCTTCTCCTGGTCGCTCATCACCCGGGTCCGGCGCTGCGGGCCGGCGATCACCCGGTCGATCGACTCCTCCAGGGAGTCGTTCGTGATCGCCCGCTGCTCCTTACGAGCGGTGAGCAGCGCGGCCTCGTTGATCACGTTGGCCAGGTCGGCGCCGCTGAAGCCCGGGGTACGCCGGGCGACCGCGTCGAGGTCGACGTCGGGCGTGAACGGCTTGCCCTTGGCGTGCACCCGCAGGATGGCCTTGCGGCCCTCCATGTCGGGGGCGTCGACCGGGATCTGCCTGTCGAACCGGCCCGGGCGCAGCAACGCCGGGTCGAGGATGTCCGGCCGGTTGGTGGCGGCGATCAGGATGACGCCGCCCTTGGTGTCGAAGCCGTCCATCTCGACCAGGAGCTGGTTGAGCGTCTGCTCCCGCTCGTCGTGACCGCCGCCCATGCCGGCGCCACGGTGCCGGCCGACCGCGTCGATCTCGTCGACGAAGACGATCGCCGGGGCGTTCGACTTGGCCTGCTCGAACAGGTCGCGGACCCGGCTGGCGCCGACACCGACGAACATCTCGACGAAGTCGGAGCCGGAGATGGAGTAGAAGGGCACCCCGGCCTCGCCGGCCACCGCGCGGGCGAGCAGCGTCTTACCGGTTCCGGGCGGGCCGAACAGCAGCACGCCCTTCGGGATCTTGGCGCCCAGGGCCTGGTATTTCGCCGGGTTCTGCAGGAAGTCCTTGATCTCGTGCAGTTCCTCGACGGCCTCCTCGGCCCCGGCCACGTCCGCGAAGGTGGTCTTCGGCGTGTCCTTGGTGATCATCTTCGCCTTGGACTTGCCGAAGTTGAGCACCCGCGAGCCGCCACCCTGCATCTGCGACATGAAGAACAGCAGCAGGAGCACGAGAAGCGCGATGGGAAGCAGGTTGACCAGCAGGCTGACCCAGATGCTGTCCGACGACACCTTGGTGTCGACCGGGCCGGTGATCCGGTCCGCCGCCTCGGCCTCGCGGACCTGGTTCCAGACCTGGCCGCCGACCTCGTACGGGAACTGCGCCTCGATCTTGTCGGTGGTGGTGTCGTCGCCGAACTTGGCCTTGTCCTTCAGGTCGAGCTGGAGCGTCTGCTCCTTGTCCTGGAAGACGACCTTCTCGATGCCGCCCTTGTTGAGCTGGTCGAGCGCGACGGAAGTATCCACCCGGTGGTAGCTGGGACCAGCGGTGAACAGTTGACTGAGCACGACGGCGCCGAGGATGACCAGGATGATCCAGACCACCGGTCGGCGGAAGAAACGCGTACGTTCCATGCTGTAGTCGGGTGCCGAGGCGCCCGCATCCTCCTGATCGACGTCCTGACCGTCTGAATGGTGTCGCCGCCTTGAGCGGCGGCCGGGGCCGCCGTGCGGGCCGGCCCGACCCCCGGGGCACGCAAACTGCCGCACCACGGTCATTCGACGGTACACCGTGCGCGCGAGGAGTGAGCTTGCGAGCCCCGCAGTCGCGCACATTCGGAACCTCGGCGCGCACGTTGAGCGAGCTTGCGAGCCCGGCGCTTACGCGTAGGGCGAACCTGGGTTTGAGCCGGCGTGGCGGGGAGCTCCCACCCGGCCCGCCCACACCGCACGGTCACGCGGTTCGAGGGGCCGGGCGTGGAGGGTGCCTCCACGTCACCGGCCCCTACCGTAGACCGGAAGACTGAGAGCCCGCTGAATGTCAGCTGACGAAGGGCTCGGCAGGGTCAGGCCCGGGCGTACACCTCGGGCTTGAGCACCCCGACGTAGGGCACCTCGCGGTACCGCTCGCCGAAGTCGAGCCCGTAGCCCACGACGAACTCGGTCGGGATGTCGAACCCGACGTATTTGACCGGGACCTGGACCTTGACCGCGTCCGGCTTGCGGAACAGCGCGACCACCTCGACGCTCGCCGCGGAGCGCGACTCCAGGTAGCGCAGCAGCCAGGACAGTGTCAGGCCGGAGTCGACGATGTCCTCGACGACCACCACGTGCCGGCCGGCGATGTCGCGGTCGAGGTCCTTGAGGATGCGGACCACGCCGGACGAGGTGGTGCCCTGGCCGTAGGAGGAGACGGCCATGAACTCCAGCTCGGCGGGCGGGCCCTGGCGGCCCAGCGCGCGGGCGAAGTCGGCCATGAACATGACCGCTCCCTTGAGCACACACACGAGCAGCAGGCCGTCCTCGACGTGGGCGTAGTCCGCCGAGACCTGCTTGGCCAGCTCCGCGGTCTTGTCGCGGATCTGCGCCTCCGAAATGATCACGTGGTCGATGTCGGCGTCGTACCAGGAGCCGTCAGCCATGCTCCTAGCCTGCCGTACGCGCCCGCGCCGCCGTCGGCGGGGCCGCCCCTTTTGGCGCGGTCCCGCCGGGGATTTTCGGCGCGAACTGACCAAATCACCTCAGCAGGTACGGGAGCGCCAGCGCTGCCCGTCGTCGCTCGGCTTCCAGTCGGCCGAGTCGCGGGTGTCGGCGGTGAACCCGAAGGCGCTGGCGCCGACGAGGAGGAGCAGGAAGAGCAGAAGCAGGAGAACGGTCATGGCGGCGCTCCCTTTCACATGGTTGAGACTGTTTTCGCCGCCGGTGCGCACCGGACACCATTGATTCTGCGGACCACCGACCGAGGCCGACAGTGGCAGAAAAGCCAGTGGGCATCGATTTCCTGCCATCCGGCAGGTTACCCTCGTCACATGCTCCGCACGGTCGCCGTCATCGCCCTGGACCAGGTCGCCGCGTTCGAACTCGGCGTGCTCGCGGAGGTCTTCGGCACCGACCGCACCGCCGACGGCTTCCCCGGCTACCGGTTCGACGTCTGCACCGCCGACGGCAGCGCGGTACGCAGCCGCTCCGGCTTCCTGCTCACCCCCACCGCCGACCTGGGCCCGGTCGAGGACGCCGACCTGGTGGCGGTGCCCGCGCACGCCGACGGCACCCCCGTGCCCGAACCGGTGCTCGCCGCGCTGCGCCGCGCCGCCGACCGGGGCGCCTGGCTGCTCAGCGTCTGCGCCGGCGCGTTCGTCCTCGGCGAGGCGGGCGTGCTCGACGGGCGCGACTGCACCACCCACTGGCGGTACACCGACGAACTCCAGCGGCGCTTCCCGGCCGCCCGGGTCCAGTGCGACTCGCTCTACGTACAGGACGACCGGCTGCTCACCAGCGCCGGCACCGCCGCCGGCATCGACGCCTGCCTGCATCTCGTACGCCAGGAACACGGCTCGGCGGTGGCGACCCGGTTGGCCCGCCGGATGGTGGTGCCACCGCACCGCGACGGCGGCCAGTCGCAGTACGTCGAGACACCGATCCCCAAGGCGCCGGAGGCGCCCACCCTGGAACCGGTGCTGGAGTGGCTGATGGGACACCTACGGCGGCAGGTGACAGTGGACGAGCTGGCGGCGCGCGCCGGGATGGCCCCGCGTACGTTCGCCCGCCGTTTCCGCGCCGAGACCGGCACCACCCCGCACGACTGGCTGACCAACCAGCGGGTGCTGCTGGCCCGGCACCTGCTGGAGGACACCGCGCTGAGCGTGGAGGGCGTCGCCGAGCAGGCCGGATTCGGCGACGCGGCGGCCCTGCGGCACCACTTCACCCGCCGGGTGGGCACCACCCCGCTGGCCTACCGCACCACCTTCCGAGACCGCCAATCCACCTGACCCACCCCCGTCTCGTGCACCCCCTCCCCGGCGCGCTCACTTCGTCGATCATGAGGTTGACCGCGCTTTCCGCCCATTTTCTCCCCGCCAACCTCATGATCAACGCCCCGGCCGGCACGCCTGGAGCGGTGATCAAGGAGTTTGAGGGGTGGGGAGGGCCGGAACGTGACCCAAACTCCTTGATCAGCGGGGCCGGGGGGTGGGGAGGGTCGGAACGGCGGCGGGCAGGCAGGGGTGAGGGCGGGCGCAGCGCCGGGTACAGCGGGTCAGGGTTGGAGGTGGTCTGCCCGGCGGCGGATCTGGAGGCCGCCGGGCAGGTGCACCGGGCCCTGTCCGTGCCAGGCCGTGACCAGGGCGTCCAGCGCCGCCACGTGACTGTGGGACAGGGCGGCCGGTGTCGCGCCCAGCTCACGGGCCCAGGCGTGCAGCGCCCGGGTGCGGACGGCGGCCGGCAGCCCGGCGAGCCCGGCGACGGACAGGCCGCTCCCCTCGGTCCGGACGTCGGCCAGCGCGGCGGCGGCGAGCGCGTCGAGCGCGGCGTTGTCGGCCGCGAGCAGCCCGGCGGTACGGGCCAGGTTCGCCACCACCCCCGGGCCCAGCGCGTCGACGAGGGCGGGCAGTGCCTCGGCCCGGACCCGGGCCCGGGCGTACGCGGGATCGGCGTTGTGCGGGTCCGCCCACGGGTCGAGTCCGAGCGCGGCGCAGGCGGCCCGCGTGTCGGCACGCGGGACGTCGAGCAACGGGCGCAACAGGGGCACCCCGTCGAGATCGCGCCGTTCCGGCATCCCGGACAGCCCGCGCGGTCCGGCGCCCCGGGCCAGTGCCAGCAGGACGGTCTCGGCCTGGTCGTCGCGGGTGTGCCCGAGCAGCACCCCGGCCGCGTCGTACCGGCGGGCGGCGGTGACCAGCGCCTCGTACCGGGCCTCCCGGGCGGCTGCCTCGGGGCCGCCGGGCCGGCCGTCCACCCGTACCGTGAGCGCCTCGACCGGGTCGAGCCCGGCGGCGCGGGCCCAGCCGGCGACCGCCTCGGCCCGTTCGGCGGACCCGGGTTGCAGGCCATGGTCGACTGTCACCAGGCCAGCCGGGCGCCCGAGCCGGGGGGCCACGAACGCGGTGGCGGCAGCGAGCGCGAGCGAGTCGGCCCCGCCGGAGCAGGCCACCAGCACCGGGCCGCCGCCGGGCAGACGGGTCAGCAACCGGCGTACGGCGAGCCGCACGGCCGCGACGGCGGGAGCGGGCGACGGAGATCGCCGCGACCGAGCGCCGGAATCAGCCGGGCCGGTGCCGTCGGCCGAGCCGGGACCAGCCGAGCCGGCCGGACCAGCCGAAACGACCGGATCAGACGACGGGCGGGGTGGCACCGGCGGGCCCGTGTACGCGGTTCACCCAGGCGTCCGGGTCGCCCAGCTCGTCCAGCCGGGGCAGCGTCAGCGGGGACGAGAAGATCTTGTTGAAGCCCTGCATCCCCACCCGGTCGACCACGCCGTGCACGAACTTGCGGCCCTCGGCGTACTGGCGCATCTTGACCTCGATGCCGAGCAGCCGCCGGATCGCCTTCTCCAGCGGGTTGCCGGACTCGCGACGGCGGTTGAACGCCGCGCGGATCGACTCGACGCTGGGGATGACCTGCGGGCCCACGCCGTCCATCACGAACTCGGCGTGGCCCTCGAGCAACGTCATCAGCGCGGTCAGCCGGTCCAGCACCGCGCGCTGGGCCGGGGTCTGCACGATGTCCAGCACGCTGGCCCGGCTCTCCGGGTCCTTGACCGCGTCGGAGAGCGTGGCCACCCCACGGCGGAGTCGTTCCAGCAGGTGCTCCCCGCCCTGCGAGGCGTCCACGAACGCCTGCACCTCACCGAGGAAGTACGCGCGCATCCACGGCACGGCGGTGAACTGGGTGCGGTGGGTGACCTCGTGCAGGCACACCCAGAGCCGGAAGTCGCGCGAGTCCGCGCCGAGCTTCCGCTCGACCTCGAGGATGTTCGGCGCCACCAGCAGCAGCTGGCCGGGGTCGCCGGCGAAGACCTCGTACTGGCCGAGCACGCGCCCGGAGAGGTACGCCAGCACGGTGCCGGCCTGCACACCTGTCACCCGGGAGCCGATCGCCTCGGTGAGCGCGCCCGGCCGCTTGTCGCCGGAGAGGCGCTCGACCAGCGGGGAGACCACCTCACGCAGCCCGGCGATGTTCGCCGCCGCCCAGTCGCGGCGGTCGACCACGCGTACCGGCGGGTGGGCGACCTGCGCACGCAGGCCGGTGTAGTCGGCGACGTGACCGGCCGCCTCCTCGGTCAGCCGGCGCAGGTCGCCGACCACGTCGGTGGCCTCGGCGTACGACACCCGAGGGCCCGACTTACTCAGCGCCCCCGCGGTCGCGGCGGCCAGATCCCAGTCCACGAACTGCGCCATGAACCCACCGTACCCGCGCCGGAACACCCCCACCCGGGGTCGCGCCGGCCGATCGACGCCCGTCGGTCAGCGGCAGCCGCACCCGGCCAGCGCCGAGCTGATCCGGTCCAGCGCCGCGCGGCTCTCGTCCAGCGAGCCCTGGGTCCGGTCGGTGAGCACGGCGAACGTGAGCAACCGGCCATCGGCGGTGGTCACCGTGCCGGCGATCGCGTTGACGCCGCTCAGCGTGCCGGTCTTGGCCCGCACCACACCCGCCCCGGCGCTCGTGGCCGCCGCCCGGTAGCGCTCGCCGAGCGTGCCCGACCAGCCGCCGACGGGCAGGCCGCCGAAGATCGCGGCGAGTTCGGGGTGACTGCCGTTGCCGGCCATCGTGATCAGGTCGGTGAGCAGCGAAGGGCTGATCCGGTTGGTGCGGGACAGCCCGCTGCCGTCGGCCAGGCTGATCTCACCGGCGGGCAGGCCCAGCTCGCCGAGCACCTGGTCGGTGGCGGCCGCGCCGCCGGCGAACGAGCCGGGCTTGCCCTTGGCGAGCGCCACCTGCCGGGCCATCGCCTCGGCGATCACGTTGTCGCTCTCGCTGATCATGATGTCGACCAGCCGGATCATCGGCAGGGACTCGACAGTGCCCAGCTCGGCGCCGGGAGCCGTACCCGTGGCGCCGGACTCGGCCGGCGCGGTGCCCCGGGCCACCTGGGCCGCGCCGGTCAGGCCGAGAAGCTTGGCGAACTGCCGGCCCGCGGTCAGGTCGGGCTGCGGCACCCGCTCGGCGGCGTGGTTGGTCTGCTCGGCGGTGCGCCGCGCCTCGGCGGGGTTCTTCCGAGCGCCGTCGGTCATCAACGCGGTGATCGCCGCGCCGAAGCCACCGGTGGGGATGTCGGCGTCCCAGCCGGGCTCGAAGACCGGGCCGCTGAACAGCGACGAGTCGACGATCACCTTGGTCGGCGCGGTGCCGCCGAGCGCGTCGCGCACCTGGGCGGCGAGGTCGTCCAGGCGGGCCGCGCCCGGGTAGAAGCCGTCCTTGTTCACGGCGAGCGTGGGGTCACCACCGCCGACCAGGACCACCTCGCCCGGGTTGGCCCCGGCCACCGCGCGGGTCGGGATCCGGTACGCCGGGCCGCGTGCCGCGAGCACCGCCACCCCGGTCGCCAGCTTGGTCACCGAGGCGGGCACGGTGGGGGTGTCCTGGCCCCTGCCGTAGAGCGCCTGGCCGGTGCTCACGTCGGCCACCGAGACGTGCACCCGGTCGCCGAGCGTGGCGGCGCGGACCAGCGGGTCGAGGGCCGCGCGGATGCCGGCCTCGGTGGGCAGCGGGGCGTTGCCGTCCGGCCCGGCCAGCACTGCCGGCGGGGTCGGCTCGGGCGGCGCGGCGACCGCCGTACCCGTGCTGTCGGGGTCGCCCAGCCACCCGGCGACCGGGCCGGGGCGCAGCACCGCGAGCCCGGCCACCGCCAGGGCCAGCACGAGCACGCAGGCCAGCGCCGCGAGCAGCCGCGAGCGGCGTCGTGGCCGGCCCGGCGGCGGACCGGAGGGTACGGGCGGCGCGGCGTCGGACGGCGAAACCGGCGGGCTGACCGGGATCGAGCCCGGCACGCCGGGCCGGCTCACCGGGCCTGCCGGATCGTGCGGCGGGCCGACCCGGGCGGACCCGGCGGCCGGAGCCGGACGATGAGGGATGTTGGCACCCGGGACGGACACCCGCCCGGTGGCCCCGCCGGAACCGGAACCGGCGGACCCGCGCCCGTCAACCCTCTCGGGGCGGTAGTGTGAATCTTCCCTCCCCACGGCCCCCTCCTCCCCCGCTCGAAATCGCCTTGGGCGACACTACTTCGGTCCGAACACTATGCGGCGGCCGGAGCCGACGGGGGGCGTTCACCCCGCGCCGGGGGTGAGCCGCTGGTTTCCGTTAGCCAGCGTGGGCAAACGAGGGAGCGTGGAAGATGGATTTCGACGTCACGGTTGAGATCCCCAAGGGTCACCGCAACAAGTACGAGGTAGACCACGCGACCGGCCGTATCCGGCTGGACCGCACCCTCTTCACCTCCACGCAGTACCCGGCCGACTACGGGTTCATCGAGGGCACCCTGGGCGAGGACGGCGACCCGCTGGACGCGCTGGTGCTGGTGCCCGAGCCGACGTTCCCGGGCTGCCTGATCCGCTGCCGCACCATCGGCATGTTCCGGATGACGGACGAGAAGGGCGGCGACGACAAGGTCCTCTGCGTGCCCTACGAGGACCCGCGCCAGGAGCACCTGCGCGACATCCACCACCTGGGCGAGTTCGACCGGCTGGAGATCCAGCACTTCTTCGAGGTCTACAAGGACCTGGAGCCGGGCAAGTCGGTCGAGGGCGCGACCTGGGTCGGCCGGGTCGAGGCCGAGGCGGAGATCGCCAACTCGTACCGGCGGGCCAAGGAGGCCGAGGAGCGCGGCGAGACGCTGCACTGACACCCACGCTTTCGCCGGAGGCCCGGGTCGCGACGCGCGACCCGGGCCTCCGCGTGTCTCAGGTGAGCAGGTCGCGGGCCCGGTCGTAGAGGCCCAGCACCGCGCAGGCCACCGGCACGACCGCGACCACCAGCGCGGTGTCGGTCAGGTCGGCCAGCCGCCCGAGGTACGGGGAGACCGGGCGCCGGGCGTAGGTGGCGCCGGCGGTGACCGCCGTCAGGGCCAGGGCCAGCCCGCCCACAGTCAGCGCCAGCCGGCCACCCGGACCGGCCCGGTCGGCCAGCACCACGCCGAGCAGGGCGAACCCGGTCAGCCCGGCGACTATCGCCGGCACCCGGTGCCGTACCGCCACGAACAGGCGCGAACGCAGCAGCAGCACCCCGCACGCGACTGCCGCCAACAGCAGCCCTGCGGTCCGGCCGACGGAGACCAGCACCGCGACCGCGCCGACCGCGAGCACCGCGTGGCCGAGCAGCATCCCGGTCAGCACCTCTTCCGCGCGGGCCACCGCCGCGTGCACCCGCCCCCGGTCCGGCAGGTCCCGGGTGCCGGCCGGGCTGGGCAGGGTGAGCGGCGGCAGCGGCAGCTTGCCGACCCGGATGGCCAGCAGCGGCAGCCCGCCGAGGGCGAACACCAGCACGGCGAGCAGTACGGCGGCGGTGCCGTCCGGGTGGAGCAGCAACCCGCCGAGCGCGGCTGCCACACCTGCCAGGCCGACAGTCACCCCGGCCACGAAGACGCGGGACCGGCTGGCCACGCCGAGCAGGCCGAGCACCGCCACCAGCAGCAGCGCCACCGAGCCGACGAGCAGTTCGGGGGCGCCCACCCAACGCAGGCCCACGATCGGGCCGACCGGATCGCCGGAGGCGACCGAGAGCGCTCCGGCCACCGCCGCCCAGGGCAGCGCGTACCCGCCGAGGGTGGCGCCGACCGGGCCGTCCCCGTATGCCCGGGACGCGGCGGTTGCGGTGAGCACCAGGATCAGGGCGACCGCCGCGGCGACCGGCCAGCCGTGCTCCCCCGGACCGGCCGCGACCACCGCGACCAGCCCGACGGCCAGGGGTACGGCGGCACCGGCCAGCGCGGCGGCCCGGGTGGCGTGACCCGACCAGGCGGCGCCCCGGCGCCGGGCGCCGTCGACTATCGCCTCGACCACGTCGTCGTACTCCAGTTCGGGCCACTCGGCGCGGGCCGGCACCAGGTGCAGCACCTCGCCGTCGCGGACGCCCTGCGGCAGCAGCGCCTGGGCGGTGGCGAGCACCGCGCCGTCGGTGCGGCGCAGCACCCAGCCGCCGTGCCGTTCCCCGTCGTCGGCCAGCCCCTCGCCGGCGTGCCGGAGCACCTCGGGCAGCAGCTCGGCCAGGGGGACCTGCTCCGGTAGGGCCACGTCGACCCGCCGCCTGGGCGCGCTGATGGTGACCCGGGCGAGCCCGCTTGTCATCGAGGCATCTCCATATCGCGCGGAGGGAGTGGGCTGACGGACGAGAGGACTTTACCTACGATGAGCCAGGCTCGGGTTACCCAGAGCCACGTTCGGGGAGGGTGAGTGTCCACTGTCGTCATCAAGCGGCCGCCACGCCGCCCGGCCCCGGAGATCCCGGTCGGCGAGCTGCCCGTCGAGGCGCCGCCGGAGATCCCCGCCGCCGCCGGTGGGCGCTGGCAGCAGGCGCTGACGGTGCTGCCGATGCTCGGCGGGACGGTGGCCATGGCGATGATGTTCGGCCGCGGCGGTGGCGCCTACTCGTACGTCGTGGGCGGCATGTTCGGCCTCTCCTCGGTGGCGATGCTGGTGACCACCTGGGGCAGCGCCGGGCCGAAGAAGTCCGAGCTGATGGCCGCCCGCCGGGAATACCTGCGCCACCTGGGCACGCTCCGGCGCCGGGTGCGGGAGACCGCCGGCGCCCAGCGGGCCGGGCTGTCCTACCGCCATCCCGAGCCGGGGCGGCTCTGGTCGACTGTCGACAGTCACCGGGTCTGGGAACGCCGGCCCGGCGACCCGGACTTCGCCGTGGTCCGGGTCGGTACGGGGCCGCAGACGCTGGCCACCCCGCTGGTCCCACCGGTCACCCGCCCGCTGGAGGAGCTGGAGCCGATGACGGCCGGGGCGCTGCGGCGCTTCCTGGACGCGTACTCGGTGGTGCCGGACCTGCCGGTGGCGCTGTCGCTGCGCAGTTTCGCCCGGGTCTTCGTGCGCGGGCCGGCCGGCCCGGTACGCGGCGCCGGCTCGCCCGCCGCGCAGGCGCTGGCCCGGGCGGTGCTCACCCAGCTCGCCGTCTTCCACGCGCCGGACGAGCTGCTGATCGCGGTCTGCGCCGGGCCGGAACGCCGGGCCGTCTGGGAGTGGGTGAAGTGGCTGCCGCACGCCCATCATCCGGCGCGTACCGACGCGCTGGGCCCGGTGCGGCTGGTCACCAGCTCCGCCGCCGACCTGGAACGGCTGCTCGACGACGTGCTCGGCGCCCGGTCCCGGTTCAGCCCGCACGGCACGGCCACGGACGGGCCGCACGTCGTGGTGCTGCTCGACGGCGGTGACCTGACCGGCGCGAGCGACCTGGCCGGTGACGGCGGCATCGACGCGGTCACCGTGCTCGACCTGGACACCCCGCCGCCCCGGCTGCTCGACCGGTACGCGCTCCTGCTCGACCTGGTCGACGGCCGCCTGCACTCGCACTCCGCCGAGGGGCACGCCGAGGTGGGTGCCGCCGACGCGCTGGCGCCCGCCGACGCCGAGGCGGTGGCCCGGCGGCTCGCGCCGCTGCGGCTGGCCGGCACGGTACGGGGGCCGGACGCGCTGCCCGGCGCCGAGCTGGGCCTGCCCGAGCTGCTGGGTCTGGGTGACCCGGAGAGCTTCACCGCCGAGCAGGGCTGGGCGCCCCGGGCCGCGCGGGACAGGTTGCGGGTGCCGATCGGGGTGGGCGCCGACGGCGGGGCGATCGACCTCGACCTGAAGGAGTCGGCGCAGGACGGGATGGGCCCGCACGGCCTGCTGATCGGCGCTACCGGCTCGGGCAAGTCGGAGCTGCTGCGCACGCTCGTGCTCGGGCTGGCCGCCACGCACAGCTCGGAGCAGCTCAACTTCGTGCTCGTCGACTTCAAGGGCGGCGCCACGTTCGCGCCGTTCGAGCGGCTGCCGCACACCGCCGCCGTGATCACCAACCTGGCCGACGCGCTGCCGCTTGTGGACCGGATGGTGGACGCGATAAACGGTGAGCTGATGCGCCGGCAGGAGCTGTTGCGCCGGGCGGGCAACTTCGCGAGCGTGCGCGACTACGAGCGGGCCCGGACGGCCGGTTCGCCGCTGGCCCCGCTGCCGTCGCTGCTGCTGATCTGCGACGAGTTCTCCGAGCTGCTGTCCGCCAAGCCCGACTTCATCGACCTGTTCGTGCAGATCGGCCGGCTGGGGCGGTCGCTCGGGGTGCACCTGCTGCTGGCGAGCCAGCGGCTGGAGGAGGGGCGGCTGCGCGGGCTGGACACGCACCTGTCGTACCGGATCGGGTTGCGGACGTTCTCGGCGCTGGAGTCCCGGACGGTGCTGGGCGTGCCGGACGCGCACGAGTTGCCGCGCAGTCCGGGGCACGGTTACCTGCGCTCGGGCACCGACCCGCTGGTCCGGTTCAAGGCCGCGTACGTCTCCGGCGCGGTCCGCCGGCGCGGCGGGGCGGCGGGCGCGTCCGGTGCCGGTGAGGCGCGCGTGCTCACCTTCTCCACCCACCTGGTCCCGGTGCCCGAGCCGCCCGTGCCCGCCGCCCTCCCGGCCGAGGACGACGGCGGCGAGACGCTGCTGGATCTGCTCGTGGACCGGCTGGCCGGGCAGGGCCCGCCGGCGCACCAGGTGTGGCTGCCGCCGCTGGACGCGTCGCCCGCCCTGGACGAGCTGCTCGGCCCGGTCGGCGCCGACCCGGTACGCGGGCTCGCGGTGGCCAATCCGGAGCTGCACGGGGCGCTACAGGTGCCGGTGGCGGTGGTGGACAAGCCGTTCGAGCAGCGGCGCGACCTGCTCTGGCTGGCGCTGGACGGCGCGGCCGGGCACGTCGCGGTGGTCGGCACCACCCGCAGCGGCCGGTCCAGCCTGCTGCGCACGCTGGTCTGCGCGCTCGCGCTCACCCACACCCCGGCCGAGGTGCAGGTCTACTGCCTCGACTTCGGCAGCGGGACGCTCGGCGCGCTGCGCGACCTGCCGCACGTGGGCGGCGTCAGCGGGCGCTCCGACGGCACCGCCGTGCGCCGTACCGTCGGCGAGGTCGCCGGGCTGCTGGCCGAGCGGGAGCGACGGTTCGCCGAGGCCGGTGTGGAGTCGATGGCCGCGTGGCGACGGCGGCGGGCGGCGGGCGCGCCCGACCCGTTCGGGGACGTGTTCCTGGTGGTGGACGGGTGGAACACGCTGCGCGGCGAGTACGAAGACCTGGAACCGCTGGTCACCGAGCTCGCCACCCGGGGCCTGGCGTACGGGGTGCACGTGGTGGCGAGCGCCCTGCGCTGGTCGGACTTCCGCCCGGCGATCCGCGACCTGTTCGGTTCCCGGCTGGAGTTGCGTCTGGGCGACCCGGCCGACTCGGTGGTGGTCAAGCGCGCGTTGGCGGCGACCGTGCCGGAGGAGCGTCCGGGACGCGGCATCACGCCCGGCGGGCTGCACTTCCTCACCGCCGAGCCCCGCGTCGAGGCGCTGGGGGCCGAGACGGCCGACCTGGTCAAGGCGGTGGCCGGCGCGTGGACCGGTCCGCCCGCGCCACGGGTGCGGCTGCTTCCGCCGGTGCTGCCGTACGCCGAGCTGGACCAGAGCGCGACGAGCGGGCTGGCGTTCCCGATCGGCGTGGCCGAGGCGGACCTGTCCCAGGTGGTGCTGGACTTCACCACCGAGCCGAACTTCCTGGTCTTCGGCGACGCCGAGTGCGGCAAGTCGTCGTTCCTGCGCGCGCTCGCCACCTCGATCGTCAACCGGTTCACCCCGGAGCAGGCCCGGGTGATGCTCGTGGACTACCGGCGCAGCCTGATGGGCGTGATCGAGACTCCGCACCTGATCGGGTACGGCACCGCCGCGCCGCACACCGCCGAGCTGATCGAGTCGGCCGCCGGCTACCTCCAGGGGCGGCAGCCGGGGCCGGAGGTGACCCCGGCGCAGTTGCGCAGCCGGTCGTGGTGGAAGGGGCCGGAGCTGTTCGTGCTCGTGGACGACTACGACCTGGTGGCCGGTGGCCCGACGAACCCGTTGCGGGCGCTGGAGGAGCACCTGCCGCACGCACGGGACATCGGGCTGCACCTGGTGCTGGCGCGGCGTACCGGCGGTGCCGGGCGGACCGCGTACGAGCCGATCGTGCAGCGGCTGCGCGAGCTGTCCACGGCCGGGCTGGTGATGTCGGGCGGGCCGGAGGAGGGCACTCTCGTCGGCCAGGTGAAGGCCGGGCCGCTCCCCCCGGGGCGGGCGCGGCTGGTCACCCGCCGGGAGGGGGTGCGCCTGGTGCAGCTGGCGCATCTCCCGCCCGGGTGATCGGGCTCGCCGAGTTGCCCCGTGACGGGCGGGACAACCGGTAATCTCCGTGCAGCATGTGTCTGACGCGACCGAACGGCTGGGGAATGTGACAGGGGATCGGCAGGGACTGCCCGGTGGGCCGCCCCGGCGTCTCGCCGGACGCGCGCTCCTCGCCGCCGCGTCGGCACTGGTCACCGTGGCCGGTCCGCTGGCGCCGCCGGCACACGCCGCGCCCGCCGCCCCGGCCACTGTGGCGCGGCCCTGGGTGGCCCCCGGCGGCCTGCTGCGCACCGACCAGGTACGCGACGAGCAGTGGCAGTTGGAGGAGTTGCGGGCGACGACCGCGTGGCGCACCTCGACCGGGCGCGGCGTGGTGGTCGCGGTGATCGACTCCGGTGTGGACGGCTCCCACCCCGACCTGGTCGGTCAGGTGCTGCCCGGCCTGGATCTGGTGACGCCGGACGGCTCGGACGGCCCGGACCCGGTGGGGCACGGCACCACCGTCGCCGGGCTGATCGCCGGGCGGGCCGACGACGACCGGGGCGTGGTGGGGCTCGCGCCGGATGCCAAGATCCTCCCGGTCCGGGTCCTCGACGCCGAGAACCGCTACGACGACGCGCTGATCATCGCGAAGGCGGTGCGCTGGGCGGTCGACAACGGCGCCCGGGTGGTCAACCTGTCGCTCGGCGGCAGCATCGACAACCCGGCCCTGGCCGCGGCGCTCGACTACGCGTTCGCGCGGGACGTGGTGGTGGTGGCCTGCACCGGCAACCTGGCCACCTCGACGACCACCGAGGTCTGGTATCCGGCCCGGGAACCGGGTGTGCTCGCGGTCACCGGCCTGGAGCGGACCAGCGAGAACCTCTGGTCCGGCTCGATCACCGGGCACGAGACGGTGCTCAGCGCCCCGGCCACCGGGCTCTACGGCGCCCGGCCGGACGGCTACTGGCGGGTGCAGGGGACGAGCTTCGCCGCGCCGCTCGTCGCCGCGACCGCCGCCCTGGTCCGCGCCCGTTATCCGAAGATGTCGGCCGGCGACGTGGTCAACCGGCTGATCACCACAGCCCGGGACCTCGGGCCGACCGGCCGGGACGACCGGTTCGGCTACGGCCTTGTCGATCCGGTGGCCGCGCTGACCGGCGACGTGCCGGGGGTGGGCCACAACCCGCTGGACGACAACGCCTCCCCCGGCGTGGTGGGCTTCGGCCCGGCACCCGGCGAGGGGCGGGACACCCGGGCCGCGGCGGCGGGCCGGGGTGGCGATCCGGTCGGGCGTACGGCGGAGGGCTGGACCGCCCGGCCGGCGGGGCAGACGGAGGTCTGGGCCCCGGAGCGGCTCTGGACCGGCCTGGCCCTGTTCGTCGCGCTCGTCACCGGCACCGCGTTGATGGTGCGGCGGTTCCGGCAGACCCGCCGCTGAACCAGTCTGACCCTGCCCTCAGGTGGGTAGGGGAAGCCCCATGGAGACCACCGGGGCGCCGGTCACGCACCGGTCGTGGCGCGATCGCCGCCTCGACCGCGAGCACTCTCTCGGCCTGCGGCTCACAGTGGCCGCTGTCGCGGCGTTCCTGGTGCTGGTGCCGTTCGCCCTGATCGCGCTGCTGGTGCTCGGCGCCTGGCCGCCCCTGCTGCGGCTGGACGCCTCGATCACCGACGCGTTCCACGGGTACGCGCAGGACCATCCCGTCTGGGTCGACGTGATGACGGTCTGGACGCACGTCTTCGGACCCGGCCCGCTGCGGGTCGCCGCCGTCGCGGTGGTGGTCTGGCTGGTCCGGCGCGGCGCGCCCCGGCTCGCGGTGTGGGTGGTCGTCACCATGGTCACCGGCGGGCTGCTCGGCGCGCTGCTCAAGCTGCTCGTCGGCCGGGACCGGCCGGATCTGCTCGAACCGGTGGCGCGGGCCGCCGGTTACTCGTTCCCGTCCGGGCACGCGCTCAACGCCACGCTGGCCGCCGGCGTGCTGCTGCTGGTGTTCCTGCCGTTCGCACGGGACAGCCGCCGGGGCCGGGTCGCGTTGTGGACGGCCGCCGTGCTGGTCACGGTGGTGACCGGGATCAGCCGGATCGCGCTGGGCGTGCACTGGACCAGCGACGTGGTGGGTGGCTGGGTGCTCGGGGCCGCCGTGGTGGCCGCGACATCGGCCGGCTTCGCCACCTGGCGCAGCGGCACCGGGCGGCGGTCCGCGCGTCCGCTGCGTGAGGGGGTCGAGCCGGAGCTGGCCGACCAGGGGCCGGAGGGCGGGCGGGCGTAGCCGGACCCGCGCCGGGGTACAGGCGATGCCATGTCCGATGTCGTGATCCGAGTCACCCGGCGTGTCCTGCTGCCGCTGGTCCTGCTCTTCGCGCTGATGGTGGGCCTGGGCCTGCTGGTGACCCGGGTGCTGGCCCACACGTGGCCGTTCACAGTGGAGGACACGGTCAACCGTGAGCTGGCCGGCGACCGGACGCCGGGCTGGAACGACGTCTCGCTGGTGTTCAGCACGCTCGCCAGCACCCAGATGATCGTCGTGGTGACGGTGCTGGCGGCCCTGGTGCTGCGGCTGGTGCTGCACCGCTGGCGGGAACCGTTGTTCCTGTGCGCGGCGGTGACCGCACAGGCGCTGATCTTCCTGTTCACCACGATGGTCATCGACCGGAACCGTCCGGCCGTGGCACACATGGACGCCTCCCCGCCCACGTCCAGCTTCCCGTCCGGGCACACGTCGGCGGCCACCGCGCTCTACGTCGGTCTGGCGCTGCTGCTGGCGCTGCGGGCACGCAGCACCCCGGCCAAGGCCACCTGGTGGACGCTGCTGGTGCTGGTGCCGATCGGCGTGGCGCTCACCCGGATGTACCGGGGCATGCACCACCCCAGCGACGTGGTCGCCTCGTTCCTCAACGGCGGCGCCTGCGTGGCGATCATGGCGCGGGCGGTCCTCGACCGCACGCTCACCTGGGGCCGCGCCCATCTGCCGCTGTCCCGCTCCGGTGACGAGGCGACACCGGCGGGAGCACCGGTGGGCGGCTGAGCGCCGCCGGCCAGCTCAGGTGCAGTCGCCGGTGGCGACTCCCCGGGTACGCTCCGCGCCCGCCAGCGCCACCGGTCGCGCCTCGGCCGCGGTCACCGCGAAGCCGGTGTTCGGGTCGTCCGCCGCCGCCGCGAAGATCACGCCGAGCACCAGACCGTTCGAGGAGACCAGCGGGCCGCCGGAGTTGCCGCTGCGCACCAGCGCCCGGATCGTGTAGATCTCCCGGTTGACGTCACCGGCCGAGTAGATGTCCGGTCCGGTGATCCGGTCGACGTCCCGGATCCGGGCCGGGCGGGCGTCGTACGGGCCGTCGAGCGGGAAGCCGAGCACGATCGCGTCCGCGCCGGTGGCGGCCGGCCCGGCGGCGAACCGCAGCGACGGTCCGGGCAGCCCCGGCACGTAGAGCACGGCGAGGTCCCGGTCCGGGTCGTAGACGACGACCTCGCCGTCGTACCGCTCGCCGCGCAACTCCACCGCCACCGAGCGGGTGCCGGCCACCACGTGCGCGTTTGTCATCACCCGGTCGTCGGCGTACACGAAGCCGGAGCCCTCGATGCGGCGCGAGCAGCTCGGCGCGGAGCCGAGCACCTTGACCACCGACCGCCTGCTGTTCTGCACGACCTGGGAGTTGGCCAGCGCCGGGTCGGGCGGTGCGACCTGCCGGGCCGGGGTCCTGCCCAGACCGTTGAACACGTCGGGGAAGCCGTTCGTGTCGACGGTGTCCCGCAGGGCGGTGGACAGGTCCTGGGCGCGGTCGGGCAGCACCCGGTCCACCACGGTGAGCAGTGCGCTGTTCTTGACCGAGGCGGCCAGCCAGGGCACCGACGAGGAACCCAGCGGCACCGCCACCAGCCACGCCACCAGCATGACCGCGACGACCGAGATGAACGCGCCGCCGACGTCGTCGATCTTCCGGCCGGTCCGCCCGGTGATGGCGGCCCGCAGGTTGGAGCCGAGCCAGCCGGCCAGCGCCTGCCCCAGCACGGCGAGCCCGAAGATCGCCACCAGGGAGATCAGCACGCGGGTGCCGCTGGCCTCGAACTGCTGGGCGATCAGCGGCCCGACCTGGAGGCCGAGCAGCGCACCCAGGAAGAAGCCGGAGAACGACAGGGCCCCGATGACGAAACCCTGACGGTATCCGCTGATCGCGAACACGAGCATGAGCAGAAGAAGGACGAGATCCACGGCGGACACGCCCCAAGGGTACGGGCACCCTGCCCGCGGTCGGCTCAGCGCTCGCGGAACGTGACCCGGGGATGCGTACGGGTGATCAGCGCACCGGGCTCTCGTCGGCCGTCTCGGTGCCGGCCGAGGGAGCGGGCGTGGCGTCGACCGGCGGCAGATCCACCACCCGGGAGTGCGGCCAGGGCCGGGACCAGCCGCCCATCTCCAGCAGTCGGTCGATCACGCCCGCGGTGAAGCCCCAGACGAGCATCCCGCGCACCGAGAAGGCCGGGCCGATCCAGCCGCTCGGGTGGCGTACCCGCATGCGGTTGTCCGGGTCGACCAGCTCGGTCACCGGCAGCCGGGCCACGTGTGCGACCTCGGCCGGCTCACGCGGATGCACCGGGTGCGGGTCGTGCCACCAGGCGAGCACCGGGGTGACCACGAAGTCGCTGACCGGGATCCAGAGCCGGGGCAGCTCGGCCAGCACCGTGACGCTGCCCGGGTCGAGGCCGACCTCCTCGTTGGCCTCGCGCAACGCGGTGGCGCGGAGGTCGGCGTCCTCCGGGTCGGCCGCGCCGCCGGGGAACGCCGGCTGCCCGGCGTGGTTGCGCAGCGTCGCGGCGCGCTGGAGGACCAGCACGTCCGGCCCGGCGCCGGGCTCCTCGCCGAGCAGCACCAGCACGGCACTCTCCCGGCCGCCGCTCTCCGGCGTGACGATGCGGGTGAAGTCCTCCGCCCGCGCGGTGCCGAGCCGGCCCAGCAACGGGTCGAACCATCCCGGCGGGCGTCGGGTCATACCCGCACCCCGAGGTGGCGTTCGAGCAGAGCGGCGAGGCGGGCGTCGTCGAGCGCGCCGGTCGCGTCGGTGTGCCGGATCCGCCCGTCGGCGTCGACCAGCACGGTCAGCGGGAACGCGTTGCGTTCCAGCGCGCGCTGGAACGCGTCGCCCTGGTCGAGCAGCATCGGGAAGTCGACGCCGTAGTCCTCGCCGATGGACTGCGCACCACCGCGGCTGTCCCGGCTGTTCACGCCGATCACCTGGAACCGGCCGTCGGCCCGCTCGCTGAGCCGCTGGAAGGCGGGCAGCTCCTTGCGGCAGGGCGGGCACCAGGACGCCCACACGTTGATCACGGCCGGGCCCTTGACGTCGCGCAGATTCACAGGTGTGCCGCCGGTGAAGCAGTTGAGCGTCAGGTCGGGCAGCTGCTCCCCGGCCTTCCCGGCGGGCGCCGGGGACGCGGCGGCGGGCGCGACGGTCAGCGGGGTGCAGTCGGCGAACGGCGAGGGCCGCTGGGCCCGGGTGGCGGGCGCCGGGCGTTCCGGCTGCTCGGCCGTGGCGGTGCAGCCCGCCGCCGCCAGCAGCAGCGGGACGAGCAGGTACGCGAGCCGGCGCATCACGGCACGTCCGCCGCGGCGGCCTGCTGCGGCACCAGGTCGGGGTCGAGGCCGACGGCGACCGCCAGGTCACGGGCCCGGGGGCCCTTCAGCAGCTTGGCCGCGGCGGCCGGCTCGGTCGGCCCGGTGCCGTACGCGGGGCACAGCTTCGCCAGCGTGCACGCGCCGCAGGCGGGCTTGCGGGCGTGGCAGACGCGGCGGCCGTGGAAGATCACCCGGTGCGACAGCATCGTCCAGTCGCGCTTCGGGTAGAGCGCGCCGATCGCGTGCTCGATCTTCACCGGGTCGGTCTCGGTGGTGAGCTGCCACCGCTGCACCAGCCGCTGGAAGTGGGTGTCGACGGTGATGCCGGGGACGCCGAAGGCGTTGCCGAGGATGACGTTCGCGGTCTTGCGGCCGATCCCGGGCAGGGTCACCAGGTCGTCGAGCCGGCCGGGCACCCCGCCGTCGTACCGCTCGCAGAGCGCCCGCCCGAGGTTGATCAGGGAGCTGGTCTTGTTGCGGTAGAACCCGGTGGGCCGGATCAGCTCCTCCAGCTCGGCGCGGTCCGCCGCGGCGTAGTCGGCGGCGGTGCGGTAGCGGGCGAACAGCTTCGGCGTGACCTCGTTGACCTTCTTGTCGGTGCACTGGGCGGACAGGATCGTCGCGACGGCGAGCTCCAGCGCGTTGGAGTGGTCGAGCTCACAGTGCGCGTCGGGGTGCGTCTCGGTCAGCACCCGGCCGATGCGCCGGGCACGGCGCGTACGGCCGAGGTCGGTCTCGGGGGAGCGCGTGGTCACGTCGGCCAGCCTACGTCGCGGGGCCGACGCTCCGGCGGCTCGGCGCGGCCGGCGTGCGCTCAGCCACCCGCCGGTGCGGTGATCTTGCCGGTTCCGTCGAGCTTCGCGCCGGTGTCCGGGAAGTCGGTCCGGTTCAGCTCGCGGACCAGCCCGAGGCCGCGGTTCTGCCGGTCGACCGACGGACGGCCCACGCCGTTCATCACGGTGGAGGTGAACGTGCCGCCGACGAACTTCCCCTCGGCGGTGAGCGACACCTTGAGCACCCCGCCCCAGCCGAGCCGGCCCGAGCTGTTCAGCGACTTCCCGCCGCCGGCGAAGTTGCCCAGGCTGTACGCGATCAGCCGCCCCTTGTAGAACTCCATCCCGCGCAGCACGTGCGGGCCGTGCCCGATGACCAGGTCGGCGCCCGCGTCGATGACGGTCCGGGAGAAGCGGATCGGGTCGCCGCGGTTCTCGCCGAAGAACATCTCGGTACCCGGCTTCACCCGGGTCTTGTCCGCGCCCTCGGCGCCCATGTGCACCTGCACCACGACGATCTGGGCCGACTCCTTCGCCATCTCGATCACCTGCTTGGCGGCGTCGAGGTCGACCAGGCTGTTCGACCAGGGGTACGACGAGAAGCCCACCACGGCGACCTTGACGCCCTTGACGTCCACCACGGTGATCTCGCCCGGGGCGCCGGTGTGCTTGAGCCCGTGCGCCTCAAGCGCCGACTGGGTGTTCTCGTAGCCCTGCCGGCCGTAGTCGTAGCCGTGGTTGTTGGCCTGGTTGAGCAGCTGGAACCCGGCCGAGCGCAGGTGCGCGGCATAGCCGGGCGGCGCGCGGAACTGGTAGCAGTTCTTCGGCTCCGGGCCGCACTTGCCGGCGCCGGTGTCGTCGGTGAGCGGCTCCTCCAGGTTGCCCATCACCAGGTCGCCCTTGAGCGCCGACTTCACGTCGTCGAAGAAGCCCTTGCCGCCGTTGGGCGGCAGCCGGTCCGGCGCGTTCCCCATGATCACGTCACCGGTCGCGGTGAGCGAGATCGACGGCTCGTTCGCGCCGTCCGGCGCCGCCGGCTGGTCGCCGGTCGCGGGCCCGGCCGAGCCGGTCGACCCGCCGCCCTGGCCCGCCTGCCACCTGGGATCGCCGGACCCGCCGGCCTCACCGCCGCAGCCGGCGACGAAGAGGACGGCGACGAGCGCGGCGAACGCGGCGAGGCGCCGGCCGAGCACCGCGCGACGCGGCCCGGGAGCGGCGGCGGGCGTCCCGGCGACGGCGGCACGGAGGGTACGGGGCACAGAACGGGCGGGAGCGTACATCGTCGGCGACGCTACCGTCCCCGGAACGCCGCGACGAGGGCCGATCGGTCGGAAAACCCGGCGTGTCGAATACGCCGAGCCCACGTCAGCCCGCCCGCCGGTCGGACCACGGCACCACGGTCCCGGTGCCACCGGAGCGCACGGCGGCGTGCACGGCCCGGGCCAGCGGCGCGCCCCAGGCCGAGCGAGGGCCGCCGTAAGCCGCCGGATCGCCCTCGGCCGGGCAGAGCACAGTCACCGCGTCGGTGGGGGTGCCGGTGGCCGGCAGTCCCAGTTCCCAGATCGCCTGCGCCTTCGCCTCCGTGGCGGTGGCCACGGCGTTCACCAGTGCGGCCTCGCTCAGCCGCACCGGCACGTACGCGACGATGTTGACGGTACCGACGTGCTGCGCGGGCCGGACCGGGCCGGATGCGGCGTGCGGGGCCGGGCCGGATGCGGCGTGGGCCGGCTCGGGCGCGGCGGCCCACACCGGCGTGCCCAGGCCCACAGTCGCCCAGACCCGGACGCCGCCGTCGGTGCGGCGCACCATCTCGGTCACGTCCACGCCGGTCAGCAGCCCCACACCGGGGCCGTCCAGGCCGAGGCCGTCCGCCAGGTCGGCCAGGTGGGCGGCGGGGTCGTCCCGGTCGTACGACATCGGCACCGTCGCGTTGAGCACCCACCCGCGGACGCCGATCCCCCCGCCCAGCGGCGCGGAGCCGACCGCCAGCAGCGGCCTCTCGGCCCGCCACACCAGCAGCGGGATGTCCCACCCGGTTTCGGACCGGCTGGTCAGGAACGGCTCACACAGCACGCCGGTCACCCTACGATCACAGGTGGGAACGGGTGGCGCCGGGCCGGGCCGAGTGCGGGATCTTAGCTGCTCACCAGGTCCGGTGGGTTACGCCCAACGATCAAGATTCCAGGGGTGCACCTCTGATTCCTACTCATGTGCGCCTAGACTGGCGGCGCGCGAGGGATCAGCGGACGGCGGACCCGGCCGACGGACGGCACGCGCAGGCGGAGGTGCGCGATGGACGAGGTACTGGCCCGCAGCGGGATCTTCCAGGGTGTCGACCCGGAGGCTGCCGAGGCGCTCGCCAAGGAGATGGAGACGATCGAGGTCCGCAAGGGCGAAATCGTCTTCAACGAGGGCGAACCCGGCGACAGTCTCTACATCCTCCTGTCCGGCAAGATCAAGGTTGGTCGCCGCGCGGCGGACGGCCGGCAGAACCTGATCGCCGTGATGGGCCCGTCGGACATGGTCGGCGAGCTGTCGCTGTTCGACCCCGGTCCGCGTACGGCGACGGCCACGGCGGTCACCGACACCCGCCTGGTCCGGCTGCGCAAGCAGGCCCTGCGGCCGTGGCTGAACAACCGGCCCGAGATCGCCGAGCAGCTGCTGCGGGTGCTGGCCCGCCGGCTGCGCCGCACGAACGACTCGCTCGCCGACCTGATCTTCACCGACGTGCCCGGGCGGGTCGCCAAGAACCTGCTCCAGATGGCCGGCCGGTTCGGCACCCGCGACGGCGGCGTGCTGCGCGTGACGCACGACCTCACCCAGGAGGAGATCGCCCAGCTCGTCGGTGCCTCCCGGGAGACCGTCAACAAGGCGCTGGCCGACTTCGCCTCGCGCGGCTGGCTGCGGCTGGACGGCAAGAGCATCATCATCCTCGACCCGGAGCGCCTGGCCCGCCGCGCGCGGGTCTGACCTCCGTACCGGCTTCCCGGCCCGGCCCGCCTCAGCGTGGAGCCGGGCCGCTGCCGTCTCTGCCCGCCGCAGAATCGTTTGGCCCTCCCGGACCGGTGACGCCAGGCTGGGACGATGCCTGATCGCGTCGCCGTCCTCTCCGACATCCACGGTGTGCTGCCCGCCCTGGACGCCGTCCTGGCCGAGCCGGACGTGGCCGCCGCCGAGCTGATCGTCCTCACCGGCGACCTGGCGGCCGGTCCGCAGCCGGTCGAGGTGCTGGACCGGTTGGCTGCGCTCGGTGACCGGGCGTGCTGGGTCGGCGGGAACGCCGACCGCGAGCTGGTGCAGGCGCGGGCCGGCCGGCCGGCCCCCGTCGCCGTGTCGAACTGGGCCGCCGGGCAGCTGCGCGACGACCAGGTGGCCCGGCTGGCCGCGCTGCCGCCGTCCGTCACGGTGCCGGTCACCGGGCTGGGCGAGGTGCTGTTCTGCCACGCGACCCCGCGTGACGACGAGGAGGTAGTGCTCGTCGACTCCCGGCTCGACCGCTGGGCAGAGGTCTTCGCCGGCCTGCCGGCCGAGGTCGGCACGGTGGTCTGCGGGCACACGCACATGCCGTTCACCCGGCTGGTCGACCGCCGCCTGGTGGTCAACCCGGGCAGCGTCGGCATGCCGTACGGGGGCGCCGGCGCCTGGTGGGCGCTGCTCGGCCCGGGCGTGCAGTTACGCCGGACCCGCTTCGACGTGGACGCTGCGTGCGCCGCCGTCGCCGCGGGTTCGGCGTTCCCGGACGCCGAGGCCTGGGCCGACGAGTACGTCCGCTCCCGCCACTCCGACGCCGACGCCCTGGCCGTCTTCGCACCGCGCGACGGCCGCTGACCCGGGTCACCCGGGGATCGACCGTCCTGTCTGGACCGGGACATCGCGATCCGCGACGCTGGGATAGCGTGAGGTGATGGACCGGCGGTATCGGATCCTCCTCGTCTCCAGCAGCGGCGGGGTCCTGCTCGATCTGCTCGCGCTCCGCCCGTGGTGGGAGCGGCACGACCCGGTGTGGGTGGCGGTCCGCGCCCCCGACACCGAGGTGGCGCTGGCCGGGCAACGGGTGCACTGGCAGCCCGAGCTGTCGACGCGCACCCGGTGGCAGGTGCTGCCGGCGGCCTGGCGGGCCCTGCGGCTGCTGCGCCGGGAGCGACCCGACGTGGTGGTCTCGGCCGGCACCGGCGTGGCCGTCGGCGTCTTCCTCGCCGCCCGCCTGCTCAGGGTGCCGTCGCTGTGGCTGGAGACGTTCAACATGACCGGGCCCGCCGGGGCCGCCGCGCGGCTCTGCTCCCGCCTCGCCGCCGCAGTGCTGGTGCAGCGACCCGCCCTGCTGGCGTCCCGGCCCCGCGCGGTCCTCATCGGGGAGCTCTACTAGTCATGGCCCGCCTCCTGGTCACCGTCGGCATGGGCCCGTGGCCGTTCGACCGCCTGGTCGAGGCCGTCGCACCGCTCTGTGCCGCGCACGAGGTGTTCGTCCAGACCGGCACGTCGGCGGTGACCCCGCCGTGCCCGCACGCCCCGTTCCTGCCCCTGGACGACCTGCGGAGTCGGCTGGCCGCCGCCGACGTGGTGATCACCCACGCCGGGAACACGGTGCGGCTGGTCCAGCGGCTCGGCCGGGTGCCGGTCGCGGTGGCCCGGGAGGCGGCACGGGGCGAGATGGGCAACGACCACCAGGTCGACTACCTGCGCGCGGAGGATCGCTCGGGCCGGGTGGTGGCGGTGTGGGACGTGGCCGAACTGCCGGCCGTGGTGGCCGAGCATCCGCAACGGCAACAGCTGCTGCTCGCGGAACGCCCGTTGCCCGGCCCGGTCGACGGCGAACGCCTGGCCGCCACTCTGGACGCGCTCTGCGCCCGGCTGGTCCGATGAGCCGGGCCGACGAGGCGACGCACCGGGCGGGTGTACGGCCCTTCGCCACCCACCCGCTACGCCGGTACGCGTTCGCCTGGGACGCGCTGTCCGGCCGCACCGGCCGGCACCTCGATCTGGGCTGCGGCACCGGAGACTTCCTCGCCGTGCTGCACGAACACGGCACCGTGACCTGCGAGGGCGCCGACCCGCACCCGGGCTACCTCGCCGAGCTGGCGGCCCGCCACCCGGATCTGCCGCTGCACCGGCTCGGGGTCGGCGAGCCGCTGCCGTTCGCCGACCGCCACTTCGACTCGGTGAGCCTGCTCGACGTGCTGGAACATGTGCCCGACGAGACCGCGCTGCTGGCCGAGACGCACCGGGTGCTCGCCCCCGACGGGCTGCTGGTGCTCACCGTTCCCCGGCGGCACGTCTTCACCTTCCTCGATCCCGACAACGCCAAGTTCGACTTCCCCCGGCTGCACCGCCGGATCTACTCGTGGCGGTTCGGGTCGCAGGTGTGGCACAGCCGGTTCGCCGACCTCTCCGACAACCTGCGCGGCGACATGTCGGTCGGCCGGGACCGGCACACCAACTACCGCACCGAAGACCTGCTCGGCCTGCTGCGCGCGACCGGTTTCACCCCGACCACTGTGACCGGCGCCAACCTGTTCTGGCGGTGGTTGCAGATCCCGGCGCTGCTCACCGGCGGCCCGGTGCGCCGCCTGCTGGAGCGCGGCATCCACCTCGACGGCCGGCTGTTCCGCTCGGCCAACCTCTTCGTCATCGCCCGGAGACTGCCGTGACCGTCGCCGACACCGCCCGCCTCGCCTGGTTCTTCGGCCGGCTCGCCGTCAAGGAACGGTTCGCGCCCCGGCTGCACGTACGGCCACTGGTCGCCGAGCTGTTCCTCACCGACAACTGCAACCTGCGCTGCACGAGCTGCGGCTGCTGGACCACGAACACCAAGGGTGAACTCTCCACCGACGAGTGGCGCGACGTCCTGCGTCAGCTCGTCGCGCTGCGCATCCACAAGGTCAACTTCACCGGCGGCGAGCCGCTGATCCGGCCGGACGCGCTGACCCTGATGGCGTACGCCCGCGAGGTGGGGGTACGCCACCTGCATCTGAACACCAACGGCATCCGTCTCACCCCGCCCGTGCTGGACGAGGTGCTCGCCGCGGGCGTACGCAGCTTCAACGTCTCCGTCGACGGCCCGACGGCACTTGTGCACGACCGGATCCGCGGGCGGCTCGGCGCGTTCGAGACGACGACCCGGCACCTGCGGAACCTGATCGCCGCCCGGGACCGGCTCGGTCTGAAGGTACGGATGAACTTCACCGTCATGCGGGACAACGTGGACAGCCTGCCCGGCATCGCGGCGCTGGCCCAGGAGCTGGGCGTGACGCTCTATCTCAACCTCGTCACCGACCGGACGTTCCTGTTCCGCACCGACGCGGTCACCGACCAGACCGACGTGGCGGGCGACCGGCTCGACGCGGCGCTGGCCGAGCTGGAGGCGATGGCCCGGGCCGACCGGCGGTGGTTGCCGCGTTACTCGGAGCTGCGTTACCTGCGTGGGCACTTCGACGACCTCGTCCAGCGCGACCTGCCGTGCGCCGAGTCGCAGCTCAAGTTGATGGTGCACTCCCGGGGGGAGATCGGCGGCTGCTGGGCCCACGATCCGACCGCCTCGGTCCGGCAGCGCCCGATCGCCGAGATCGTCGACGGTCCGGAATACCGTGCCGAGCACGCGCGGCTGTTCCGCAAGGAGTGTGTCGGCTGCGGCAGCAACTACAGCCTCAACCTGCGCTGGCGGCCGGGCACCTATCTGGCCGACCGGCAGTGGCTGCGGGGGCGGCGCAGTCTTGCCTGAGCCGATGCGCCCGAGCCAGCCGCTGTACGACGCGCTGGCGTCCGGCTACGAGGAGCACTTCGCGGTGCCGCACCGGCGTGCCTACGACGACCTGGCGTGGGAGCGGGTGCTCGCGTTGGTGCCGCCGGGCGCCCCGGTGGTGGACGCCGGTTGCGGCGTGGGCCGGTGGGCGCGGCGGCTGCTCGACCTCGGCCATCCGGTGACCGGCGTCGAACAGGCGCCGGGGATGGTGGCCGAGCTGCGCCGCCGGCCGCCCGGTTCCGGCTTCACACTGGTCGAGGGCTCGATGACGGAGGTGACGCTGCCGGCTACGGCCGGCGCGGTGCTGGCGATGGGTTCCCTGCAGTACACAGCCGATCCCGAGCGGGCGGTCCGGCACCTGGCCGGGTGGTTGCGTCCGGGCGGGGTACTGGCCGTGCTCGTCGACTCGCTGGTGGGCCTGGTCCTGGAGCTGGTCGGTGCGGGCCGGGACGACGAGGCGGTGGACCGGCTGGCCCGCCGGCGGGGTGTCTGGCGTGCCGACGGGCACGCCGCCGACCTGCACCTGCTGGACCGGGCCCGGTTGGAGGCCGCGTTCCGCGCCGCCGGCCTGGTCGAGATCCGCAGCGCCGGGCTGCTGGTCAGCGCCGCCGCGCTGGGGCGGGCCGGGCTGGCCGGACGGCTGGACGCCAACCGGGACGCGCTGTTGGAGCTGGAGCGACGGCTGGGCGACGACCCGGTCCTCGCCGACGCCGGCAAGCAGCTCCTGGTGACCGGCCGCCGCGCGCCGGGGTGACCGCCCGTCCCGGTTCAGTCCAGGCAGCGGCGGAGCGCGGCGACGACCCGTTCCGCCTGTTCCACTGTGAGTTCCGAGGACATCGGCAGGGCCAGCGCCTCGGCGTCCAGCCGTTCGGTCACCGGTAGGCGCTCACCGCCGCCGAGTGGGCCACTGTGGATCGCCGCGAAGTAGGGCTTGGTCCGCACGCCGAGTGCGGCCAGCCGCGTCGCCACGCGGTCGCGCCGGGCGAAGCGACCAACCCAGTGCACCCAGCAGTGCCGGTCCCCGGGGCGCACCCGCTGGACCTCCACCGGCAGGGCGGACGCCGCGGCGGCGTAGACCTCGGCCACCTCGCTCCGGCACCGGACCAGCGTGTCCAGCTCCGCGAGCTGGTCGACCGCGACGACGGCGTGCAGCTCGTTCATCAGCTCGGAGCGGGTCCAGCCGGCCGGTGCGGCGAGGACCGCCTCGGCGGCGTCGGTGGGCAGCACCAGCGCACCGCCGGCGCCGCCGGCCGACACCACCTTGGCGAAGCTCATCGAGTACGAGTGCGACAACGCCTGCTGTGCCACCGGCCGCCCCTGGTGCAGGCTGCCGAGGGCGGCGGCGGAGTCGGCCAGCAGGGCCACCCCGGCGGGGTCGCAGACCGCCCGCAGGGCCGGGTAGTCGCACGGGTTGCCGAAGGTGTCGACGCAGAGCACCAGTCGTACGCCGCCCCGCTCGATCGCGGCGGCGACGGCTACCGGGTCGATCGTCCAGGTCGCGGCGTCCACGTCGACGAAGCGCAGTCTGTAGCCGAGTTGGACCAGGATCTCCGCGGTCGCGGGGAAGGTGTAGGACGGCAGCACCGCCACGTCGCCGGGGCGGGCCGGGCCGACGGTGGCGGCCACCATGATCCGCAGGGCGGCGGTCCCCGAGGCGGTGACCAGCACCCGATGGTCGTCGTCGAGTTGCAGCTCCTTGCCGAGGCGTTCGGTCAGCTCGCGCGTCCACCGGTTGCCGTGCTTGACCTCCCCGCTGACGAGCGCCTCCTGCTGGCGGGCGACGACCGTCTCGGGGTGTGCCGGCGGGGGTGGTACGACGACCGGCAGCGGCGGCCGGAACAGGGGTGCCCGGTCGTCGTCGACCTCGGCCACCAGCGTCGCCAGGGCCGGGTGGAGCGGCTCGACCCGGTGGCCGGCGGCGGTCAGCTTGTCGGTGACCACCAGGCCGGAGCTGTCCGGCGCCGGGCGCGGCATGGTCAGCAGCGGCGCCGACGAGCCGCACAGGTCCCGGATCCAGGTGGCGAGGTCGGTCAGCGGCACCGGTTCCCCGCCCACGTTCCATACGCCGGGGTCGATCCCGCGCAGGAGAAGCCGGGCGAGGGTGTCGGCGGGCAGGAAGCTGCGTACGGTGTCCGCGGTGACCGGCAGCGGCAGTCCCTGGCGGGCCCGGCGGACCAGCCGGGTGGCCACCCGGTGCTGGCCCGGGCCGAAGACGTTCGCGAGCCGGAGCACGGTCAGCCGGTCGGGCGGGATCGCGTCCGCGACGAGTCGTTCCTGCGCGAGCTTCGCCATCGCGTACGTCCACCGCCGGGTGGGGTCGGCGTCGGCCATCGCCCGGGCCAGTGGGGCGGCCCGCCACGGCGGGCAGGGTTCCCGGGCGAGGTCGCGCACGCGGGCGCACCAGCTGTCGAGTTCCCCGGCGGACCACGGCAGGTCGGGCGTGGTGTCCTCGGTGAGCGGGCCGGATGCGGCGCCGTAGACCTCGACGGAGGAGGTGAGCACCACCTGGCGTCCGGCCAGGCGGGGCAGGAGCCGGGCGGTGCTGACCGCGTTGTCCAGCGGCAGAGTCCAGGGGTGGCGGGGCCGGGGGTGGCTCGCGCCGAGCAGCACCACGACGATGCCGGGCGGCAGCTCGGGTGGTTCGGCGGTGAGCAGGTCCGCCCTGATCCAGTCGAGGCCGGCGGCGGTGTTCGCCTCGGCGGGTGGGTGACGGTCCACGGTGGTGACTCGCGCGCCGGCGGCCAGCAGCACCTCGGCGGTAGCCGTGCCCAGGAAACCCGCCCCTCCGACGAGCACAAATTCATTCATGTTGTGCCTCCCCGTGATCCAGCACGATATCGCGGATGACGGCCGCGCGGAGGTGTCGGATAGCGGTCCGGGTTCGACGTCGGGGACGGCCAAAAAAGTCAGGCTTGACTGTTTGTTTTGGGCGGGGCAGGCTGTCTGCGTGTCGAGCCGAGTTCCACAGCAGGAGCGCAGCCGGGCCACCCAGGCCCGGTTGCTGGAGGCGACCGTCGAGTGCCTGGTGGAGCACGGCTGGTCCGGCACCACGACGACTGTGGTGGCGGCCCACGCCGGCGTCTCCCGGGGCGCCCAGTTGCACCACTACCCCACCAAGGCCGCGCTGGTGACCGCCGCCGTCACGCACCTGACCGAGCGCCGGGCGGCCGAGCTGCGCGCCGAGGCGGCGGTCCTGCCGTCCGGGCCGCAGCGCCTCGACGGAGTGGTGGACCTGCTCGCCGCCTCGTTCACCGGCCCGCTGTTCGCGGCAGCGCTGGAGCTGTGGGTGGCCGCCCGCACCGACGCCGAGCTGCGCGCCGCGCTGGTGCCGCTGGAGGCGCGGATCGGCCGCGAGATGTACCGGCTCACCGTCGAGCTGCTCGGCGTGGACGAGCGCCAGCCGGGGGTGCGCGAGTCGGTGCAGGCCACCCTCGACCTGCTTCGCGGCCTCGGCGTGGCCAACCTGCTCAGCGACGACTCGCCCCGCCGTTCCGCCCTGCTGAGCACCTGGAAACGCCAGCTCGCCGCGCTGCTCACCCCCGAGAGCCGGCGGCACTGATCACCTGACGCCCCACCCCCGCCCGGAGGCACAATGGTCGACCTGACAGCCCTGCTCGCGGACCTGGCCGCCGAGTCCGAACAACTCGACGCGCTCGTCGCGGACCTGCCGCCGGAGGGATGGGAGCGGCCGACACCGGCCCCGGGCTGGACCGTCGCGCACCAGATCGCGCACCTGGCCTGGACCGACCACGTCGCCTACCTGGCGGCCACCGACGAGTCGGCGTTCTTCGCCTCGGTTATGGCCGCGCCGGACCCGTCGCGTCTGGTCGAGGACGGCGCCGAGTCCTTCCTCGCACCGGCGCCCGCGCTGCTGGCCCGCTGGCGTGCCGGCCGGTCGGCGCTCGCCGGGGCGCTCGCCGCCGTCCCGGCCGGGCAGAAGATCCCCTGGTACGGCACCAGCATGTCGCCCACCTCGATGGCGACCGCCCGGCTGATGGAGACGTGGGCGCACGGCGAGGACGTCGCCGACGCGCTGGGTGTCACCCGTACCCCGACCGGGCGCCTGCGCCACATCGCGCACCTCGGCTTCCGTACCCTCGGGCACGGCTTCGCAGCCCACGGCCGCGAGGTGCCCACGGCGCCGGTGCGGGTCGAGCTGACCGCGCCCACGGGCGGCGACGTGTGGGAGTTCGGTCCGGCCGACGCGGCCGACCGGGTGACCGGCCCGGCGCTCGACTTCTGCCTGCTCGTCACCCAGCGCCGGCACCGCGCCGACCTGGCCCTGACTGCCACCGGGCCGGTGGCCGACGAGTGGCTGGACGTGGCCCAGGCGTTCGCCGGCCCGCCCGGCGACAAGCGCGAGCCGGCGGACGGGGGCCCGGCATGAGCGAACGCACCGAGCGAAGCGAGGGCCGTGAGAGCATGCCCGACCGGCCCGCCATGAGCGTGCTGCGGATCGGGAACGCGTCGGGCTTCTACGGCGACCGCTTCGCCGCCTGGCGGGAGATGATCGACGGCGGCGAGCTGGACGTGCTGACCGGTGACTACCTGGCCGAGCTGACCATGCTCATCCTCGGCCGCGACCGGATGCGTGACCCGTCGCTGGGCTACGCGAAGACGTTCCTGCGCCAGCTGGAGGGCGTGCTCGGCACCGCGCTGGAACGCGGCGTCACGCTCGTCACGAACGCGGGCGGCCTCAACCCGGCGGGGCTGGCCGACGCGATCAAGTCGCTCGGCGACCGGCTCGGCCTCCAGGTCCGGGTCGGGTACGTCGAGGGCGACGCGATCCAGCGGCCGGACGCGCTGACCGCCAACGCCTACCTGGGCGCGTTCGGGATCGCGGCCTGCCTCGACGCGGGCGCGGACGTGGTGGTCACCGGGCGGGTCACCGACGCCTCGCTGGCTGTCGGCCCGGCGATCGCCCGCTTCGGCTGGACCCGCGACGACCTGGACGCGCTGGCCGGCGCCACGGTGGCCGGGCACCTGATCGAGTGCGGGGCGCAGGTCACCGGCGGCAACTTCAGCTTCTTCACCGAGTTGCCGGACGGCGGGCACCGGCCCGGCTTCCCGATCGCCGAGCTGCACCCGGACGGCTCGTCGGTGCTCACCAAGCACGCCGGCACCGGCGGCGCGGTCACCGTCGAGACGGTCACCGCCCAGCTGTTGTACGAGGTGGGCGGGCCGGACTACCTCGGGCCGGACGTGGTGACCCGGCTGGACACGGTACGGCTGGAGCAGGAGGGCCCGGACCGGGTACGCGTGTCCGGGGTACGCGGCACGCCGCCGCCGGACACGCTCAAGGTGGGCGTCAACAACCTGGGCGGCTTCCGCAACTCGATGACGTTCGTGCTGTGCGGGCTGGACATCCCGGCCAAGGCGGCGCTGGTCCGGGGCCAGATCGAGGAGTCGGTCGGCACGGAGGGGCTGGAGTTCACGCTGGCCCGCACCGACCACCCGGACACCGGCGACACCGAGGCGGCGAGCGCGCTGCTGCACGTACACGTGCGTGACGGCGACAAGTCGCGGGCCGGGCGGGCGTTCTCGGCGGCGGCGGTGGAGCTGGCGCTGGCCTCCTACCCGGGCTGCACGCTCACCACGCTGCCCGGCGACGCGACGCCGTACGGCGTGTTCACCGCCGACACGATCGCGCAGGACGCGGTCGAGCACGTGGCGGTGCTGCCCTCCGGCGAGCGGGTGCCGATCGCGCCGCCTACGGTGACGAGCGGTTTGCAGGGGGCCCTTATACAACACGAGGCGTTAACAGGGGGCCCTTCCTTGCACGGCACCCGGCGGGGGGCGCTGGGTGAGCTGGTCGGCGCGCGGTCGGGCGACAAGGGCGGCGACGCCAACCTGGGCGTCTGGGCGCGTACCGATGCGACCTGGCCCTGGCTGCGCGACTGGCTGAGTGTGGAACGGCTGGCCGAGCTGCTGCCGGAGACCGCCGCGCTCACCGTCGAGCGGTACGAGCTGGCGAACCTGCGCGCTGTCAACTTCGTGATCCGCGGCCTGCTCGGGCAGGGCGTGGCCGCCTCCACCCGGTTCGACCCCCAGGCCAAGGCCCTCGGGGAGCTGCTGCGCTCCCGGGTGGTCGACCTACCGACGGAGGCACCCGCATGACCATCGTTGACACGCCGGAACGCCGGCAGCTGCGCGAGCTGACCCGCTCGTTCGTCACCCGGGAGGTGCTGCCGCACCTGTCCGACTGGGAGCGGGCCGGCGAGCTGCCCCGGTCGCTGCACGAGACCGCCGCGAAGATCGGCCTGCTCGGCATCGGCTTCCCTGAGTCCGTCGGCGGCAGCGGCGGCGACCTGCTCGACTCGATGGTGGTCACCGAGGAGATCATCCGCTCGGGTGGGTCGTCCGGGCTGGTCGCCGCGTTGTTCACGCACGGGATCGCGCTGCCGCACATGGTCGAGACCCAGGACGAAGGGCTGATCGACAGGTACGTCCGGCCGGCGCTCGCCGGGACGATGATCGGTGCGCTGGCGATCACCGAACCGGACGGCGGCTCCGACGTGGCGGGTATCCGCACCTGCGCGGTCCGCGACGGCGACCACTACGTCGTCAACGGGTCCAAGACGTACATCACCAGCGGGGTCCGCGCCGACTTCGTCACCACTGCTGTCTGCACCGACTTCCCCGGCTCGGGCTCGGTCAGCCTGCTGGTGATCGACAAGGGCACGCCCGGCTTCACGGTGGGCCGGCGGCTGGAGAAGCTGGGCTGGCACTGCTCCGACACCGCTGAGCTGTCCTTCGTCGACGTCCGGGTCCCGGTGACGAACCGGGTCGGCCCGGAGGACACCGGTTTCCTCGCCATCATGCAGCAGTTCGCCAACGAGCGGATCTCGCTCGCCACCCAGGCGTACGCGACCGCGCAGCGCTGCGTGGACCTGACGGTGCGGTGGTGCCGGGACCGCCAGACGTTCGGCCGGCCGCTCGTCGGGCGGCAGGTCGTCCGGCACAGGCTGGCCGAGATGCACTCCCGTACCGAGGCGGCGCGGGCGTACGTGCACGAGGTCGCCGAGCGGGTCGCCGCCGGGCAGCCGGTGGTGACCGAGGTGGCGGTCGCGAAGAACGTGGCGGTGTCCGCGTGCGACTTCGTCGTCGACGCGGCGCTGCAACTGCACGGCGGTTTCGGCTACATGCGTGACGCCGAGGTGGAGCGGCACTACCGCGACGCCCGGCTGCTCGGCATCGGCGGTGGCGCCACCGAGATCATGAACGAGATCATCGCGAAGGGCATGGGCCTGTGAGCACGACAGTTCTGCAGAGCACGATCGACCCGTCCGCGCCCGCCTTCACCGCCAACCGGGAGGCGCTGCTGGAACGCCTCGCCGAGCTGGAGGAGGCACTCGACCAGGCCCGGGGCGGTGGCGGCGAGAAGTACGTGACCCGCCATCACGGTCGCGGCAAGCTGCTGCCCCGGGAGCGCATCGAGCTGCTGCTCGACCCGGACAGCCCGTTCCTGGAGCTGTCGTCGGTGGCCGCGTTCGGCACCGACTTCCCGGTCGGCGCCAGCACCGTGACCGGCATCGGCGTGGTCGAGGGCGTCGAGTGCCTCATCGTGGCGAACGACCCGACGGTACGCGGCGGCGCGATCAACCCGTGGTCGCTGGCGAAGACCCGGCGGGCGGGTGAGATCGCGGCGGCCAACCGGCTGCCGATGGTGAACCTGGTCGAGTCGGCCGGCGCGGACCTGCCCACCCAGGCGGAGATCTTCATTCCCGGCGGCCGGGTGTTCCGTGACCTGACCCGGCTGTCGGCGCAGCGGATCCCGACAGTGAGCGTGGTCTTCGGCAACGCCACCGCCGGCGGCGCGTACGTGCCGGGCATGTCGGACTTCACCATCATGATCCGCGACCGCTCGCAGGTCTACCTGGCCGGACCGCCGCTGGTGAAGATGGCCACCGGCGAGGTCACCGACGACGAGTCGCTCGGCGGCGCGGCGATGCACGCCACCACGTCCGGCCTGGCCGACTTTCTCGCCGAGGACGAGCGCGACGGCATCCGGCTGGCCCGGCAGTGCGTCCGCCGGCTCAACTGGCGTAAGCAGGGCCCGGCGCCGCGCAACCCGGATCCGTTGCCGCCCCGGTACGACCCGGAGGAGTTGCTCGGCATCGCCAGCGCCGACCTGAAGGTGCCGTTCGACCCGCGCGACGTGCTGGCCCGGGTGCTCGACGACAGCGCGTTCGACGAGTTCAAGCCCGGCTACGGCACCGCGCTCGTCACCGGCTGGGGTGAGCTGCACGGCTACCCGGTCGGTGTGCTGGCGAACGCCCGGGGCGTGCTGTTCAGCCAGGAGGCGCAGAAGGCGGCCCAGTTCATCCAGCTCGCCAACGCGGCGGACACGCCGCTGATCTTCCTCCAGAACACCACCGGCTACATGGTCGGCACCGAGTACGAGCAGCGCGGCATCATCAAGCACGGCGCCATGATGATCAACGCGGTGTCGAACTCGAAGGTGCCGCACCTGACCGTCAACCTGGGCGCCTCCTACGGCGCCGGCAACTACGGCATGTGCGGCCGGGCGTACGAGCCGCGGTTCCTCTTCACCTGGCCGAACGCGAAGTCGGCGGTGATGGGCCCGGCGCAGCTCGCCGGTGTGCTGTCCATCGTGGCCCGGCAGGCGGCCGCCGCCCGGGGACGCGAGTACGACGAGGACACCGACGCCGCCATGCGGATGATGGTCGAGCAGCAGATCGAGTCGCAGTCCGGGGCGCTGTTCCTGTCCGGGCGGCTCTACGACGACGGCGTGATCGACCCCCGGGACACCCGTACCGTCCTCGGGTTGTGCCTGTCGGCGATCCACAACGGACCGGTGAAGGGCGCCGACGGTTTCGGCGTCTTCCGGATGTAGGGGGCGTACCCAAATTGATCACGAAGCTCTTGGTTGCGAACCGGGGGGAGATCGCCCGCCGGGTCTTCGCCACCTGCCGCGCCCTCGGCGTGGCCACCGTCGCCGTGCACTCCGACGCGGACGCCGACGCGCCGTTCGTGGCCGACGCCGACCAGGCCGTCCGGCTACCAGGCAACACACCGGCCGAGACGTACCTGCGCATCGACGCCATCCTGGACGCGGCCCGGCGCTCCGGCGCTGACGCCGTCCACCCCGGCTACGGCTTCCTGGCCGAGAACGCCGAGTTCGCGGCGGCGGTGACCGACGCGGGCCTGACGTGGGTCGGCCCGTCGGCGAAGGCGATCGCCGCGATGGGCGACAAGATGGCCGCCAAGGCGCTGCTCGCCGACGCGGGCGTGCCGATGCTGCCCACCTGGACCGACCCGGCCGAGGTGACCGCCTTCCCGGTGCTGGTCAAGGCCTCCGCCGGCGGCGGCGGCCGGGGCATGCGGATCGTCCGCGACGCGGCCGGGCTGGCCGAGGCCGTCGCGGGCGCGCGCCGCGAGGCGGCGGCGGCGTTCGGTGACGGCACGGTCTTCATCGAGCGGTACGTGGAACGCGGCCGGCACGTCGAGGTGCAGATCTTCGGCGACGCCCACGGCACCGTCGTGGCCCTCGGGGTACGCGACTGCTCCATCCAGCGCCGCCACCAGAAGATCGTCGAGGAGGCGCCGGGCGTGCTGCCCGACGACGTGCGGGCGGCGCTGCACGAGGCGGCGGTGGCGGCCGGGCGGGCCGTCGACTACGTCGGTGCCGGCACGGTGGAGTTCCTGCTGGCGCCGGACGGTCAGGTGTACTTCCTGGAGATGAACACCCGCCTCCAGGTGGAGCACCCGGTCACCGAGCTGACCACCGGGCTGGACCTGGTCCGGCTGCAACTGCTCGTCGCCGAGGGCGAGCCGCTGCCGGTCACCGCCACACCGCCGGCCGACGGCCACGCCATCGAGGTACGGCTGTGCGCCGAGGACCCGGCCCAGGGTTTCCGTCCGGCCACCGGCACGCTGCACCGGTTCGCGATCCCCGGGGTGGCCGCCGAGTTCGGCCCGGCCCGGGGGCTGCGCCTGGACTCGGGTGTGGTGGACGGCTCGACGGTGAGCGTGCACTACGACTCGATGCTGGCGAAGCTCGTCGCCTGGGCGCCCACCCGCACCGAGGCGGCCCGGGCGCTGGCCGGCGCACTCGCCCGCGCCGAGCTGCACGGCGTGGCCACCAACCGGGACCTGCTGGTCCGCGTGCTGCGCAGCCCGGAGTTCGCCGCCGTGGACCTGGACACCGGCTTCCTGGACCGGCACCCGGAGGTGTTCGAGCCGCTGCTCCCCGCCGAGCAGCTTCCGGTTGCGGCACTCGCGGCGGCGCTCGCCGGGGCCGCCGCGCGCCGGGCGGTCGCGCCGGTGCTGGCCGGTCTGCCCTCGGGCTGGCGCAACGTGCCGTCCTTCCCGCAGGTCACCCGCTTCACCGGCCCGGGTGACGAGGAGATCGAGGTGCACTACCGCCTCGACCGCACCGGCGCCCTCGCCGAGTGGGGAAGGAAGGGCCCCCTCTTAACGGATCCGGTAGAGGAAGGGTCCCCTGTTAACACCGAGCTGCCGGTGGTCGAGCTGGTGGCGGCCGCCCCGGACCGGGTGGTGCTCGACGTCGACGGGGTGCGGCTGGCCTTCCGCGTACACCGGGCGGGGTCGTCGGTCTTCGTGGACGGCCCGGACGGGGCGGCGAGCCTCACCGAGCTGCCCCGCCTGCCCCTGCCCACCGCGGAACTCGCGGCCGGGTCGCTGCTCGCGCCGCTGCCCGGCGCGGTGACCCGGGTGCACGTCGAGGTCGGTCAGCGGGTCGCCGCCGGTGACCTGCTGCTGACGCTGGAAGCGATGAAGCTCGAACATCCCGTGCTCGCCCCCGCCGACGGCGTGGTGACGGAGCTGCCGGTACCGGCCGGCGGCCAGGTCGAGACGGGTGCCGTACTTGCCGTGGTGGACCCCGAGGAGGACCCGCAGTGAACTTCGACCTGACCCCCGAGCAGGACCAGCTCCGCGACGCGGTGCGGGAGCTGGGCCGCAAGTACGGCCACTCCTACTTCGTGTCGAAAGCGAAGGCCGGTGAGCACACCACCGAGCTGTGGCACGAGGCCGGCCGGCTGGGCTACCTGGGCGTCAACATCCCCACCGAGTACGGCGGCGGTGGCGGCGGCATCACCGACCTGACGCTCGTCTGCGAGGAACTGGCGGCGGCGGGCTGCCCGCTGCTGCTGCTCGTGGTCTCCCCCGCCATCGCCGCCACGATCATCCACAGGCACGGCACGGAGGAGCAGCGCAAGAAGCACCTCCCCGGTCTCGCCGACGGCTCCCAGAAGATCGTCTTCGCGATCACCGAGCCGGACGCCGGTTCGAACTTCCACCGTCTCGCCACAGTGGCCCGCCGTGACGGCGACGACTGGCTGCTCAGCGGCCGGAAGATCTACATCTCCGGGGTGGACGAGGCGGGGCACGTGCTCGTGGTCGCCCGCACCGAGGACGCGTCCACCGGCAAGCTCAAGCCGGCCCTGTTCATCGTGCCGACCGACGCGCCCGGTTTCGAGAAGTCCAAGCTGGACATGGAGATCCTGTCGCCGGAGAACCAGTTCATGCTCTTCCTCGACGACGTCCGGCTCCCCGCCGACGCGCTCGTCGGCGAGTCGCTGGACGCCGGCCTCCCGGCGCTGTTCGCCGGGCTCAACCCGGAGCGCATCACGGTGGCCGCGATGGGTGCCGGCACCGGCCGGTACGCGATCGACAAGGCCAGCGACTACACGTCCACCCGCAAGGTGTGGGGCGGGAACTCGATCGGCTCCCACCAAGGCGTGTCGCACCCGCTGGCACACGCGGCCGTCCAGGTCGAGCTGGCCCGGCTGATGATCTACAAGGCGGCCACGCTCTACGACGCGGGCCGCGACCTGGAAGCCGGCATCTCGGGCAACATGGCCAAGTACGCGGCGGGCGAGGCCGCCGCACTCGCCGTCGACACCGCCGTGCAGGCGCTCGGTGGAGCCGGCATGACCACCGAGTACGGCGTGTCGACGCTGCTCGGCGCGGTACGCGCCGGACGGATCGCGCCGGTGAGCCGGGAGATGATCCTCAACTTCGTCGCCCAGCACGTCCTCGGCCAGGACAAGTCCTACTGACCCACCCGTCCGGTGAGTGGAACGTCATGGGTGCCTCCGGCCCGCTTTGACACCCATGACGTTCCTCGCCTCGGCGAGCGCCGGGTGGGCCCGGGGTACGGCGGGTGCCCGATCACCCGCCGTACCCCGGGGGTCCATCAGCGGACGGTCAGCGAGCCGACCGCCGGACGCGGCGTCGCCACCGGCGGCAGCCGCTTCGGCTCGCCCCGCCTCGGCTCGCCGGCCCGGGCCAGCTCGCTCTTCGACGCGTCCGCCCGCTCGGCCGACGCCTCCTCCTGGAACGGCTGCGCGTCACCGACGCAGAGCGTGCCCTTGGCCGGCAGCTTGCCGGTGAGCAGGTAGGCGTCGATCCGGCCGGTCGCGCACGCCGAGGTGCCGTACGCGGTGTGCCCCCAGCTGTCGCTGCTCAGCAGACGGCTGTTCGGCAGCAGCTTCGCCGAGCTGACCGCGCCCTGGTAGTTGGTCGCCGGGTCCCAGTAGTTGCCGACCACCAGCACCGGAGCGGCGGTCACCCGGTTGAACGGCCCGGTCCAGGCGTCCTCGTCCCGCACCGTCCAGGTGTTGCGGGCACAGGGCGAGGTGCCCCAGGCCCACGCCCGACCGAAGTACGGCGCACGCTTGTCCTCCTTCGCCGACAGCGCCGGCCAGGCGTCGGCGTTCTTCGGGTGGTACGCGTCGGTGCAGTCGACGGTCAGGAACGTCTCCAGCCCGTTGTCGTACGGGAAGTCGTACCCCCGCTGCTCCCGGGCCTGCGCGGCGCGGGCGGCGAGCGCCTTGCGGGCCGACGCGGTGGCGGCCTTGCCGGCGGCCGGGTCGGTCAGCGCCAGAAGCTCGACGGTGATCTCGACCACCGACTGCCAGCCGTACGGGTCGTAGAGCGAACCGAGCGTGGCCCCGACGAAGTCGGCGTAGCTGACGGTGAACGAGCCGAAGTCCGGGTCGTCGATCACCACCGGCTTCTTGCGCAGCCGCTTGGCCACCGTGTCGTACACGGCCAGCGGGTTGCCGTGGGCGGCCACCTCGCACTTCTCGGCGCCGGCCTTGCCGCACCGGACGAGGATCTCCCGCAGTGCCCGGTAGGCGCCGTCGGCGCTGCGCAGCCGCGTCTCCTGGAGCTGGTTGCGGGCGCTGCCCTGGCCGACCCAGGCGTTCGGGTCGAGCACGCCGTCGACGACGAGCGCGCGGAAGCGGTCCGGGAACATGTTGGCGTAGTACTGGCCCAGCGCGGTGCCGTAGCTGAAGCCGAGGTAGCTGAGCAACTTGTCGCCGACGGCCCGGCGCAGCACGTCCATGTCGCGGGCCACCTCGGCGGTGGAGGCCGCGCCGGTCAGCGGCTTGCCGGTGGTGGAGCACGCCTTGCCGACCGCCTTGGACGCGGCGACGTACGCCTTCTCCTCCGCCTTGGTCCACGGGAACGCGACGTTCAGCCCGGCGTACGCCCGGGTCTGGTCCTTCACCGAGCGGAAGCACTTGATGTTCTCGCTCGCCTCGACGCCGCGCGGGTCGACGCCGACGATGTCGAAGCGGTCGAGCAGGTCGTCGCCGAGGAAGTAGGGCGCGGCGAGCGCGATGCCGGTGCCGGAGCCACCCGGGCCGCCCGGGTTGAGGAAGAGGCTGCCGACCCTGTGCTGCTGGTCGCGGGCCTTGACCCGCAGCAGGGCGACCTCGGTGGTGGCGCCCTTCGGGTTGTCGTAGTCCAGCGGCAGCCGGACCGTGGCGCACTCGGCGTAGTCGTAGCAGGCGTACCAGTCGAGCTTCGGCGTCGGCACGCGGTCGACACGGCGTGCCTCGGCGGCGCTGGTCCTGTCGTACGCGGGCGGTTGCGGGGTCGCCGCGGCGGCGGGCGCGACGGCCGGTCCGGCGAGGAGGACGCCGGCGATCCCGGTTGCGGCCAGGGATCGGAATGTACGGGGCATGAGGCTGCCTTCCGTCGGGGAACAAGTGCGTCGAGGAGACCTCGACCCTCGTCACTCTAGGGATCGGGAGGCACGCTGGTGGGCCCCAAACGGGGATCGATACGGCAAACGACCAAAGGATGTAACGATTTTTTCTCGATCGTCGCTACTCGCCGCTCCGAAGTGGAGCGTTGCTGACGGGAAGCCGTCTCATCCCGCCGGTTGACAGGTCGACGTGCTGGGCCATGCTTGTCGGGTGAGATCGTTCCCGAAGCCCGATGCGCGGGTGAAGGCCGTCGTCGCGTCCATGGCGACGGTGGCGGCGGTGGTGGCCCTCGCCGTGTGGCGTCCGCCCGGCATCCTGTCGGTCGTACTGGCCCTGGCCTGCGTCCTGCTCGCCATGATCGCGGGAGTGACGATCACCGCCGCCCGCCAGCCCGGCGGCACCGGCGTGCCGGCTCCGCAGTCGGAGAGCTGGCCGGTCCCCCACGCCGGCTATGGAGTGGACGCCGACACGCTCGAGGCGATCGACCCGCGCGCGGTACGGAACCTGCGCACCCCGGCGGGTCAGCCGATCGACGCGGACACGCTGGAGACGCTGGACCCACGGGTGGTACGCGGCATGCGGACGCCGGCAGCCGTGGACGCCGACACGCTGGAGACGCTCGACCCGAGGTCGGTGCGGCAGGGCCGGACCGTGAACGGGCTCAGCGACCGGTGAGCGTGGGGCCGGCGAGGGCGTTGACGCCCCGGCCCGCCAGGCAGCGGTAGGTGCGGTCCGCCTCGGCCTCCGGCGGCAGCACCTCCAGGTTCCACCCGCTCGCCGACTTGCCGCCGCTGACCAGCCGGAACGTGTCGGCGTTGCACACCTTGCCGACGGCCGGGTCGGCCGCGACCTTCTCGTGCCGGGCACCGGTGAGCCCCGCCGGCAGGTCACCGGCGGCGTAGGTCTCCCAGGTGTGCTGGCCGTCGCACGGCACCCGGCTCGCCTCGGCGCGGTCGCGGCGCAGCCGTACCGGACCGAAGCACTCCAGCTCGTCCGCGCAGCGCGCCCCGGCGGGCAACCGCACGTCGGCGGACGCGCATCCCGGTGCCGGCGCCGCCCCGGCCACACCGCTTGTTGCCGGCGTCGGCACGGCGGCCGGCGTGTGGCCGGCGGCCACCCAGCCGCCTCCGGCCGAGGCGGCGAGCGCGAGCACCCCGGCCCCGCCGAGGAACCAGCGCCGGGGCCAGCGGCGGCCACGCGAGGCCACCGTCGGGTGGTCGTCGTCCGAGGGCGGTCGCGGGTTCGGCCCACCGCCGCTGTGGAACCGGCCGCCGTCGTACAGGCCGCCGGTCGCCGGGGCGCCGTCCAGCGGCAACGAGGCGAGCAGGCCACGCAGCTCGACCGCCGAGGGCCGCGCGCCCGGGTCGTTCGACATGCCCAACCGGAGTACGTCGATCAGCTCGCCGGGCACGCCGGGCAGGCCCGGGATCGGCTGCTGGAACATCTCCAGCACGGTGACCAGGCTCGGGTTGCGTTCGGAGTGCCAGCGCGGCGGGCGGCCGTACATCAGCGCGTAGAGCGTGGCGCACAGCGAGTAGACGTCCACGGCGGGCGTGGGCGGGCTGTGGTTGAACGTCTCCGGCGGCGCGTACGCCGGGGTGAGCGCCTCCAGCATGACCGAGGAGTCACGGAACTCGGCGAGCACCGCCAGGCCGAAGTCGGCGAGTACGGCCGAGTTGAACTCGGAGTGCAGGATGTTCGCCGGCTTGACGTCGCGGTGCAGGACGCCCGCCGCGTGCGAGTGCGCCAGCGCGTCGGCGATCTTCACGCCGAGGTCGCGGGTCTCCGCCGGGCCCAGCGGGGAGGTGCGCATCCGCTCGGCGTACGAGCCGTCGCACAGCTCCATGATGAGGTAGGGGTGCTGGTCGACGGTGACCCCGACGTCGAACAGGTCGACCACGTGCGGGTGTGACGACATCCGCCCGGCGGCGCGGGCCTCGCGCAGGAAGCGGGCCTGGTCGCGCTCGCTGTCCAGCGTGCGGTTCTCGATCTTCACCGCGACCTCGCGGCCCACCGAGATCTGGGTGGCCCGGTAGATGGTGGCGTAGCCGCCCCGGGCGAACACCTGCAAGTCGGTCAGACCGGGCACGATGGGCAGCCGTACGGCGCCGGGCGGGGTCTCGGTCACGGCTCGAAAATACCCAACGATCCGGGCCCGTCAGCGCGCCGCGTCGGTGGCCGGCACCGGACCCGGGACGGAGTCGGGCGTGACGGCGGCCCCGCGCCGGGCGTCCCACCACAGGCCGACGGCTGTCGCGACCGCGCCCAGCCCCTCCCACGCGGCGACCGCGAAGAAGCGGTCCGGCGCGACGTCGGAGAGCACCGCGATGGTGAACACGGTGAAGGTGACCAGGCGGAACCACACGGTGAACCGGTAGAACGGCCGCCACTCGGTGGCGACGGCGAGCAGGTAGTAGACCCCCATGTTGAACGAGGCCATCGAGGACGCGGTGAGGAACGTGCCGGTGTAGTCACCCGGAGCGCGCTCGGCCGGCACCTCGAAGCCGAGCAGGCGCAGCTGCGTCTCCGGCCAGATCAGACCGAGCGCGCCGAGCAGCAGCGCGAGGAGTCCGAAGACGGCGATCGTCCAGCCGGCGCCCGAGCGCGGCAGCCTCATCGTTCCTCCCCAGCGTGTCCTGCCGGTGACACGTACGCGCACCGGGAGGCGACAGTCGATCCACGACTGTCGCCGACCCACGCTAACCGGCCACCGGGCCGAACACATCCCCGGAACCGTCAGAACAAGCGGCGATCAGCCGCCGGAGAGGCGCACCCGCAACGCGTCCGCGACCATCCGCTCACTGCGCTGCTCGGTGGCGTACGCGAGGCGTACCGCCTCCTCCGCGTTCGTCAGCGCCTCGGCCCGGCGACCGCAGGCGTCGAGCGCCTCGGCCAGCACCAGCCGCGCCACCACCTGACTGCGCACGTCCTCGGCGGGCGCGGTGATCGACCGCTGGGCCCAGTCGAGCGCCTGCTCGCGCTGGCCGTGGGCGAGCAGCGCGGCGGCGTACCGGGCCATCGTCTGCCGCCGGGAGAACAGCAGCGAGGGCGCGTTCGCCGCACCGGTGGCGACCGGGGCGAGCAGCCCCACGGCGGTGCCCGGATCACCCGCCGCGAGCCGGGCCATGGCGAGCAGCACCCGCGGCGCGACCTGGGCCGGCGCCTGCGGGTTGTGCGGCTCCACCCGGGTCAGCACCGACCGGGCCTCCCGCTCGGCGGTCTCGTGGTCGCCCATGTCCAGCGCCACGAAGCCGCGCAGCGTGCCGGCCATGCCGGTGAGCAGCGGGTGGGTGGTCCGGTCGGCGTATTCGAGCGCGTCGGTGAGCAGGTCGCCGGCGTGCTCCGGCTCGCCCAGCCCGCGCGCCACCACCCCACGCACCACCAGCGCGAAGCCCTGCCCCCAGTCGTCGCCGACCTCGGCGAAGTCCCGGTACGCGCGGCGCGCGGCCCGGTCCGCCTCGGCCAGGTCGCCCAGCTCGGCGGTGGCGTACGCCTCGACCGCGCGCAACGTACCCACCGCCCACGCCTCGCCGACGCGCTCCCCGAACGGCAGGAACACCCGCGCCATCCGGCACGCCTCCCGCAGCCGGCCCGCGAGCAGCCGGGCGAACGCCGTGGTGCCGCGCAGCCAGGCCCGACCGTACGGGTCCTTCAGCTCGGCGAACAGCCGGGCGGCCCGGCCGAGCACCGCGTCCGTGCCGGCGAAGTCGCCACGGGTGGTGGTCACCCAGGCCAGGTTCTGCAACGACCACGCCTGGCCGCGGGGATCCCGCGCGGCGAGACTGACCTGATAGGACGCGGCCAGCCGGCTGCTGGCCTGCCCGAGCCGGCCGGCGATGAAGTCGGCCATGCCGAGCCGCCGCATCGCCGACGCCCGCAGGGTGGGCAGGCCGGCCTCGGTGGCCACCTGCAACGCCTCCTGCCAGTTGCACTCGGCCCGCTCGGCGTCACCGAGGGTCTGCTGGGCCTGCCCGGCGAGCAGCAGCGCGGCGGTCCGGGTGGCCGGGTCGGCGGTGTTCGCGGCGATCTTCTCGGCGAACGCGAGCGCGTCGGCCGGGCGGCCGATCTGGAGCAGTGCCCGGGCGTGCGTCACCCGGTCGGCCGCCGGCACCCCGTCGCGGGCCAGCTCGGCGGCGCGCTCGGCGTACTCGACGGCCAGCGCCGGCTCCCCCGACCGCAGCGACCGGCGGGCGGCCCGGCCCAGCGCGGCCACGCCCAGCGGGGTGACCGCCCGGGCCGGTGCGTCCGGGCGCAGCTTGACCGCGTCGGCGAGGACTGTGGCCCGCTCCACGTGCTCGGCGACGAAGTCGTCCCGGGCGGCCTCGGTGAAGGTGCCACCCGGAGCGGCACCGGTCCCGTCGACGCTCTCCGGCGCGGCCCAGCGGGCCAGCGCCGCGTGCCGCTCGGCCAGTTCGGCCTTACTCACCCCGGCGTACGCGGCCTCGCGCATCAGCGGGGTGGCGAAGGCGAACCCGCTGCGGGTGCGGTGCAGCATGCGCCGTTGCAGCAGTTCCTCCACCGCCCGGTCCTCCTCGACGGCGGCCACCGCGGCGGGCCGCCCGTCGCGTCCGACCCGTTGCTCCCGCAGCGCCTCCAGCGCGCCCGCCGGTACGGTGTCGCCCACCACCGCGGCGTCGCGCAGCGCCGAGCGGGCGTTCGGCGGCAGCGCGTCGATACGCGCCGCGAGCACCGCGGCCAGGTCCCGGGAGAGCAGCCGGCTGCCGAGCGAACCGGGTGCGAGCCGCCAGCCGACATCGACGCCCCGGCCGGGCCCGGCGGTGAGCGCTCCGCGCTCCATCAGCAACGTGACCAGCTCGGCCAGGTAGAACGGATTGCCCTGCGCGGTGGCGAGCAGCCGGTCCGTGTCGGCCTGGGGCATGCGGCCACCGGACAGGTAGCTGGTGAGCAGCCGGGAGGCGTCCGCGCCGCGCAGCGGCGGCAGCGCGTGCACCTCGGCGTCCGCGACGCGGGTGAGCGCGCCGGCGGTGCGTACCAGCTCGGGGCGGCCGAGCAGCAGCACCAGCACCGGCCCGCTGAGCCGGTTGAGGGTCAGCGCCAGCGCCTTGAGCGTCTCGGCGGTGGCGTCGTGCAGGTCGTCCACCACGATCACCAGCGGCGCCTCACCGGCGAGCGCGCTGAGCAGGTCCGCGACAGCGGTCGGCACCGCCTCGTCGTCGGGTGGCGGCCCGGCCGCGTTCCACTCGCCGTTCTCCGTGGCGGGCGGGAGTTCGGCGTACCCGAGCAGTGCCAGGAGCTGGTCCACGGCGATCGGCGGCGGGTCGCCGGGCAGCCGGGACAGGCGCTGGCCGAGGCGGCGCAGCCGCTCCTCGACGGCCGCCCGTGTCACCGCCGTGGCCGCGTCACCTGGCAGGCCGACGGCGGCCCGGACCAGGTCGGCCAGCGGCGCCAGCCGGCGGCGTTCGCCGAACGCCGCGCAGCGCACCGACAGCACCCGGGCGCCGGTGTGCGCCGCGTACCGCCCGGCGCCGACGTCGTAGCCGGCGGCGAGGCGTTCCACCTCGGCAGCGAACCGGGACTTGCCGATCCCGGCCTCGGCGGTCATCAGCAGCACCCGGGGCTCGCCCCGGTCGATCACCTCGGCGAGCCGGCCGGCGATCCGGCCGATCTCGGTCTCCCGGCCCACGAACGGCGCCTCGTCACCGAGGCCGGACCGGGTGCCGGGCGCGTCGAGCAGGCCCAGCAGCTCGTACGCCTCGACCGGCTCCCGCTTGCCCTTGAGCCGCAGCGGGCGCAACGCCCGCCAGGACGCGACGTGCCGGGTGGCGGCGGAGGTACGCGCACCGGCGTAGACCGCGCCGACGGCGGCGGCGTCGGCCAGCCGGGCGGCGGTGTTCACCGTGTCGCCGATGACCGTGTACTCGATCGCCGCCTGGATGCCCGCGATCACGTCCCCGGTGTTGAGGCCGACACGCAGGCCCAGCGGTGCGCCGCCGCCGCGCTCGTCGTCGAGCACCCGCCGCACCGCGCGCTGCATGGACAGCGCGGCGCGGACCGCCCGCTCGGCGTCGTCCTCGTGCGCGACCGGGGCGCCGAAGACCGCCATGATCCCGTCGCCGGTGAGCTTGTCGACGTGCCCGCCGAACGTCTTCACCGCACCCGCGAGGGCGGCGAGCACCCGGTCGGTGACCGCGCCGACCCGTTCCGGGTCCAGGTCCTCCGACCAGGAGGTGAAGTCGGACAGGTCGCCGAAGAGCACTGTCACCACACGGCGCTCGGCGGCGGGCAGTGTGGCGGCGGCAGGCAGCGCCGCCCCGCAGTTGTGGCAGAACCGCGCCCCGGGCACGGCTACGGTTCCGCACACCGGGCAGGTCACGGCTGCTCCACTCCGAGGTGTTCGAGCTGGGCCCGGACCGACCACTCGGCGGCCCACCACAGCGACCTGTCGACGTCGGCGTAGACCACCGCCACCACCTCGGCCGCGGTGGTGGCGCCCGCGGCGACGGCCGCGCGCACCTGGTCCAGCCGGGCCCGCCGGTGGGCCAGGTAGAAGTCGGCCGCCACACCGCAGTCGGCGAGCGCCGGGCCGTGGCCCGGCAGCGCCGGGATCTCCCGGTACGCGGAGAGCAGTTCAAGGCTCGACAGGTAGTCGCCGAGGTGCCCGTCCGGGTGGGCGACCACTGTGGTGCCCCGGCCGAGGATGGTGTCACCGGTCAGCACGACGCGGTCGCCGTCGTGCGCGGCGAGCAGGCAGACCGAGTCGGCGGTGTGCCCGGGGGTGGGCAGCAGCCGCAGGTCCAGCCCCAGGTCGAGGGTGGTGTCGGCGGTGAGCGGCTCGCCTCCGGCGGTGTGCGCCGGGTCGGCGGCGAGCACCGGCACGCCGTCGAGCAGTTCGCGCAGCCGGGGCGCGCCCTCGGTGTGGTCCGCGTGCCCGTGCGTGATCAGCACGAGCCCGATCGGCCCCTGCGCCGCGATCGCGGCCAGATGACCCTCGTCGGCCGGCCCGGGGTCGACCACGACGGCCGGCGCGTCCGGCCCGGCCCGCAGGACCCACGTGTTCGTCCCGTCGAGCGTCATCGGCCCCGGGTTCGGCGCACGCAGCAACGTCACCCACGCCGGCAGCTCCTCCGCGAGCGCCCCCGCGGCCCCGGCCATCCGCCCACCCATGGCTGCGATCGTACGACTCCGCCCGCCGCTCCCCGCGATCTTGCGGTACCAGCCCGAGCTTTGTCCCCGTCTGGGGCTTCTGCCGGGGCGGCAACCGCAAGATCACGGGCGGGGGACGGCCGGGTCACGCGACCTCGACGATGACCTCTACCTCTACCGGGGCGTCGAGGGGCAGCTCGGCCACGCCCACGGCGCTGCGGGCGTGGCGCCCGGCCTCGCCGAACACGGCGCCGAACAGGTCGGAGGCGCCGTTGATCACGCCGGGCTGTCCGGTGAAGCCCGGTGCGCTGGCCACGAAGCCGGTCAGCTTCACGACCTTCACCACGTTCTCCAGCCCGACCAGCGCGTCGATCGCGGCGAGCGCGTTGAGCGCGCACCGCTGCGCCAGGTCCTTCGCCTGCTCGGCCGAGACGCCGTTGCCGACCTTCCCGGTGGCGAGCAGCTTGCCCTCGGCCATCGGCAACTGGCCCGAGACGTAGACGTGCTGCCCGGACTGGACGGCCGGCACGTAGCTGGCCACCGGCGGCACCACCTCGGGCAGTTCGAGGCCGAGTTCGGCGAGCTTCGCGTGGGGTCCGTTGCTCATCCGGGTCAGCCCTTCGGACGCTTCAGGTACGCGACGAGCTGCTCCGGGTTCGGGCCGGGGACCACGGAGACCAGTTCCCAGCCGTCCTCGCCCCAGTTGTCGAGGATCTGCTTGGTCGCGTGGACCAGCAGCGGCACCGTGGCGTATTCCCACTTCTGCATCGGAGGAGGGCTCCCTTGCCTGACTTGGACTTCGGTCAGGCACAGCCTACGGTCCGCCGCCGTCACCAGGACGCGGGACGCGGCTCCGGCGGCAGTGGCGGCTCGCCGCACGGGCCCTCGTGCTCGAAGGGCTGCGGACACCGGCTGCGGTCGGGCAGCAGCAGGTCGCAGAAGACCCGGTGCCTGTTGTTCTGGTCGTCGGCGGTGGAGACGGTGGTCTCGCCCGCGTCCAGCTCCACGAGGAAGCCGAGCGAGGTCGCCACGGTGCCGGCGAGCGCGGTGGCCGCCGCCAGGTCGGACACCCGGACCGGCAGGTGGATGACGTAGCCGGGCTCGTCCTCGTCCCGTCCCTTCCCGCCGGGGCGGGGAAGCGTCCGGACCACCTCGGCCGGAAGGCCGTAGGACCGCTCGTTGAACGGCAGCTCCGCCTCCCCCGGCCGCCCGGCCCGGTCACCCGGAAACTGGGCTCGGGGACTGTTCTCCGCGTCGCGCATCCGTCGCCTCCGGGCGTCGTACCTGTTCACCAAAACCGCCATTCGGCTCGGAACCGTCCCCGGTCCGGCTCTCCGCGTCTGGACGAACGTAGAGCCTCCACCAACTCCCGGCAACGGGACGCGCACGCCTGGTCACGTCGAGTCACATTTACGACACAAGGCTGGTCGGGAAGGCGATAGCCGGTTTCCGTCCGATGGGGCGTGTACGCGGGGCTGGCAAGCGCCTCGCCGACCGTTACCCTTCCGGCTGGACGCGCGCCGACGCGCGCCCGCACACCTCGACCCGTGCCCGTCGCCTGGGGCGGCGACGGGAGCCGCAACCCGGGGGAGACAGATGACCCAACCACCCGCCGGTGGCGACGCCGGCACGCCCGGCGACCCGAATCCGCAACCGCCGCCTCCCGGCGGCGCGCCGCCGGGATCCCCTCCCACAGCCGGTCCGCCGGCGTACCCGTCCGGCGGCACGCAGCCGCGCAAGCGACCGGCCGCGCTGATCGCTTCGCTGGTGCTGGCCGCCGCCGTCCTGCTCTGCGGCGGTGGGGGCACTGCCGCGTTCCTCGCGCTGCGCGACAGCGAGGACGGCCAGGGCGCGAAGGAGCCGCAGGTCGCGGTGGACGGCTTCCTCAAGGCCGTCTACCAGGAGCGCGACGCCGAGAAGGCGACCACGTTCGTCTGCTCGGCGGCCCGCGACGACGAGAGGATCGCCACCAAGGTCGCCGAGGTGCGGGAGTACGTCGCGCAGTACCAGAACCCCCGGTTCCGCTGGGCCACCCCGACAGTCGACAACCAGACCGGCGACCGGGCCACCGTCTCCGCCCGGGTGACCATGACCACCGCCGACGAGAAGGTCGCCGAGCAGGCGCTGCGCTTCACCGTGGTGCGGAAGACGGGTTGGTGGGTCTGCGAGGTCGGCTGATCCCACCGGCCGGACAGAGCTGGTCCCAACGGCTGGTTAGGCTCGACGGGTGGCAGCTAGTGAGCAGCCGGCCGAGTCCGCCGGCAGATGGCCGGCCCGCCTGCACGTGGTGACCGGCAAGGGCGGCACGGGTAAGACGAGCGTGGCCGCCGCGCTGGCCCTCGGCCTGGCCGCCGGGGGCCGGCGCACCCTGCTCGTCGAGGTGGAGGGCCGGCAGGGCATCGCCCAGTTGTTCGGCACCGACCCGCTGCCGTACGAGGAACGGCACCTCGCCGACGCGCCAGGCGGCGGTGAGGTGCGGGCGCTGGCGGTCGACGCCGAGGAGGCGCTCCTCGAATACCTGGACATGTTCTACAAGCTCGGCGCCGCCGGCCGGGCGCTGCGCAAGCTCGGCGCGATCGACTTCGCCACCACCATCGCGCCGGGCCTGCGCGACGTGCTGCTCACCGGCAAGGTCAAGGAGGCGACCACCCGGACCAGCGGGTCGCGCCGGACGTACGACGCGGTGGTGCTGGACGCGCCGCCGACCGGGCGGATCGGCCGCTTCCTCAACGTGACGGCGGAGACCGCCCGGCTGGCCAAGGTCGGCCCGATCAAGACCCAGAGCGACGGTGTCTCCGCGCTGCTCCGGTCGCCGATGACCGCCGTGCACGTGGTCACGCTGCTGGAGGAGATGCCGGTCCAGGAGACGCTCGACGCGGTGGCGGAGCTGACCCAGCTCGGTTTCCCGGTCGGCCGGGTGATCGTCAACGGCGTCCGCCCGCCGGTGCCGGCCGGGCGGGCGGTGACGGCGGCCGAGCTGAAGCGCGGGCTGGCCGCCGCCGGCCTGCCGACCGACGGCCCGACCGTGGCCGGGCTCGTCGAGGAGGCTCGTGACCAGCAGGTACGCCGTGAGCTGGAGGACTCGCTCCGCGGTGACCTGGTGGATCTCGGCTTGCCCCTGGTCGAGTTGCCGCTGCTGCCCGACGGGGTCGACCGGGCCGGGCTGGAGACGCTCGCCGAGGCCCTCGTCCGGGCGGATTGACTCACACCTGCGGCCGGCACGGAGCAGAGTGCCCCTCGGGACCGATACGCTCGATTGGTGCCTTCCGAAGACGCGGCGCCTCCGCTCGACGTCGACCAGATCCTCGCCGACGACGGCGTACGGATCGTGGTCTGCTGCGGGGCGGGCGGAGTGGGCAAGACGACCACCGCTGCGGCGCTGGCGTTGCGGGCCGCCGAGCGGCACGGCCGGCGGACGGTGGTGCTCACCATCGACCCGGCCCGCCGGCTGGCGCAGTCGCTCGGCCTGACCGAGCTGGACAACACACCCCGCCAGGTCAAGGGCATCGACGTCGAGGCCAGCGGCGGCGAACTGCACGCCATGATGCTGGACATGAAGCGCACGTTCGACGACGTGGTGCTTCAGCACACCGACCCGGCGAAGGCGGCGGAGATCTTCGCCAACCCCTTCTACCAGGCCATGAGCTCCACCTTCGCCGGCACGCAGGAATACATGGCGATGGAGAAGCTGGGCCAGTTGCACGCCCGGGGCGAGTGGGACCTGATCGTGGTGGACACGCCGCCGTCGCGGTCCGCGCTCGACTTCCTTGACGCGCCGGCCCGGCTGTCCCGGTTCCTCGACGGCCGGATGCTGCGGCTGCTGCTGGCCCCCGCGCGCAGCGGCGGGCGGAGCATGTTCAGCCTGGTCACGGCCAGCTTCGGGATGTTCTCCAAGGTGGTGCAGAAGGTGATCGGCGCCCAGCTGCTCACCGACCTGTCCGGCTTCGTGGCCGCCCTCGACTCGATGTTCGGCGGGTTCCGGCAGCGCGCCGAGCAGACGTACCGGATCCTGCAGGCCCGGGAGACGGCGTTCCTGCTGGTCGCGGCGCCGGAGCCGGACGCGGTCCGGGAGGCCGCCTACTTCGCCGGCCGCCTGCGCGAAGAGCGGATGCCGCTGGCCGGGCTGGTGCTCAACCGGGTGCACCGGCCGGCGGCGGACCTGTCCGCGGCGGAGAGCCTGGCCGCCGCGGAGCGGCTGGCCGGCATGGGCGGGCACGAGGGCGCCGCCGAGGTGTTGCGGGCGCACGCCGCGCTGGCCCAGCAGGCGGTACGCGAGGAGCGGGTGGCGGCCCGGTTCACCGAGGCGTTCCCGGCGGTGCCGGCGGTGTCGGTGACCGCGCAGCCCGCCGACGTGCACGACGTCGACGGGCTGCGGACGATCGGCGAGGCGATCAGCCGGAGCTGACCGGGCCGGTCAGGTGGCCGTGGTGACCAGGACCTTGTCCTTGCCGGCCTTCTCCTTGGCGTTCTTCTTCATGGCCGCCTCGAACATCTTGCGCCAGCTGGTCACCTGCGGGTGACGGCGCAGCAACGCCCGGCGCTCGCGCTCGGTCATGCCACCCCACACGCCGAACTCGATCCGGTTGTCGAGCGCGTCGGCCAGGCACTCGTACCGAACTGGGCAGCTCCGGCAGATCCTCTTCGCCACGTTCTGTTCGGCGCCCTGTACGAACAACGCGTCCGGGTCTCCGTTCTGACACGCCGCCAGTGACGGCCAGTCAGTGATCATGCCCATCTGTACACGTCCCCCCTTGCAGTACCTACCGACTTCGCGCGAGCAGCCCCTCGTACATCCCCCCGGTCGTTCGCGCCGGCCTCCCCAGGGAGGCACGAACGACACATGGCTGCGGTCGCCGCCACCATCATGCTGTGTAGTCGCCCGATTACGCAACGTTGTCGGCGAAATCCATCATTCCGGACACTCCCGGCTTCCCGGGCTTTCGCCCCGCGACTACCCGGCCCGACTACGTGAAAACGCTGCGCCGCTCCCGGAGTTCGGCGAGACTTCCGCCGGATCTCACGCAACCTCGGACCAGGGCTCGTGCGTTTAGCACAACGAGGCCGGCGCGTGCAGGAAATGGGGAAAGTTCCCCGCGCGCCCGCCGTTCCCTGCTCGCGTACCCTGTCGAGGTGACCTGGATGCGGAAACGTGACCACAACGTGCTGACCAACGCCGCATCGCTGCTGATCTGCGGCCTACTGGCCGGAGTGGTGGTCGCCGCGGCGGCCTTCCCCGTGGCGGCGATGTCCGGACTGGCCGCCAAGGCGGGTGCGGAGACGTTCGAGGCGCTGCCCAAGGAGCTGACAGTCGCCCGCGCCCCGCAGATCACCAAGCTGCTCGCGTCCGACGGCAAGACCGTGCTGGCCACGATGTACGACGAGAACCGCAAGGACGTCAAGTTCGAGGACATCTCGCCGTACATGAGGCAGGCCATCATCGCGGCCGAGGACCACGACTTCTACAAGCACAACGGCGTGGACATCAACGGTGTGGCGCGCGCCTTCGTCAACAACCAGGCCGCCGGCTCCTCCCGGCAGGGCGCGTCAACGCTCACCATGCAGTACGTCCGGCTGGCCATCTCCTACTCGGCCACCCACCCGGCCGACGTCGTCGCCGCGACCGAGGACACCAGCGGCCGCAAGCTGCGCGAGATGAGCCTGGCGCTCCAGGTCGACAAGGAACTCTCCAAGGACGAGATCCTCCGGCGCTACCTGAACATCGCCGCGTTCGGCAACGGCGCGTACGGCATCTGGGCGGCCAGCCAGGTCTACTTCAACAAGCCGCCGAGCAAGCTCGACATCCAGGAGTCGGCGATGCTCGCCGGCATGGTGAAGGCCCCCACCTCGTTCGACCCGACCACCAAGTCGGGCTACCCGGAGGCGGCCGGCCGGCGCGACTACGTCATCCAGAACATGGTGCAGATCGGCGCGATCACCCAGCAGGAGGCCGACGCCGCCAAGAAGATCAAGCTCGTGGTCAAGGGCAAGCGCACCCCGAACGGCTGCACCCAGACCACCACCCGCTCGTGGGGCTTCTTCTGCGACTACCTCTACCGCTGGTGGCTCCAGCAGGAGACGTTCGGCGCCACCTCGTACGACCGTGAGCGGCGGCTCAAGAGCGGCGGCTACACCATCATCTCCACGCTGGACGTCCAGGCCCAGAAGGGCGCCGACAAGGCAGTCCGCAACAAGCTCGGCGAGAGCAGCAAGGCGGCCCGCATGGTGGCCGCCATCGAGCCGGGCACCGGCCGGGTCCGCGCCGTGGCGGTGAACCGGAACTTCAAGCTCGACGACCCGGCCGACCCGCAGAACAAGATCTCCAGCGACCCGAAGAAGGCCAAGAAGAAGATCCGGGGTAACTACCCCAACACGGTGAACCCGCTGGTCACTGGTGGTCCCGGCATCGCCGGCTACCAGGCCGGCTCGACCTTCAAGATCTTCACGCTGGTGGCGGCGCTGGAGAAGGGCTACCCGCTCAGCTACCCCATCAACGCGGGGCCGGTCTTCAAGTCCGACTACCCGGTCGAGTTCAACTCGCCCGCCGCCTGCCCGGGCACCAACAAGTACTGCCCGAAGAACGCCAACCCCGCGATGGCCGGCATGCACAACATGTGGAGCGGCTTCGGCTTCTCGGTCAACACGTTCTTCATCGACCTGCAGCAGCGGGTCGGCGCGGAGAACGTGGTGAAGGCGGCACAGAAGCTCGGCATCTCGTTCCGCTCGTCGAGCGACGCGCAGCTCGCCGCCAACCCGCACCAGTGGGGCGCGTTCAGCCTCGGCGTCTCCCAGACCACGCCGCTGGAGCTGGCGAACGCGTACGCCACGCTGGCCGCCGACGGCAAGTACTGCGAGCCGATCCCGGTGCAGGAGATCCGTGGCCCGGACGGCGACAAGCTGGACGTCGCCAACCCGCGCTGCGAGCAGCGGATCAGCACCGAGGTGGCCCGCGCCGCCGTGGACGCCGCCCGCTGCCCGGTCGGTGACCGCTCCTCCACCACCAAGTGCGGCACCCCCACCGCCGGCAACGTCCGTGGCATCGTCGACGCTCCGGTGGCCGGCAAGTCCGGCACCACCGACTCGGAGAAGACCTCGGCGCTGGTCGCGATGACCAAGCAGTACGCGGTGGCCGGCATCATGGCCGACCCGGACTGGCCGCAGACCACCCAGAAGATGGGTCACGACGTGCCCACCGGCATCAACCCGGCGGTCTACCAGACGCTGCGCGACGCCATGAGGGGCAAGGAGCGGAAAAACTTCACGCCGCCCAGCGGCAAGATCGTCCTGGGCGACCAGCGCTCCATCCCGGGTGTGAAGTGCGAGTCCATCGAGACCGCGAAGTCCCGGCTGAAGGGCGCCGGCTTCGAGCCGGTGGTCTCCAGCAACAAGGTGGCGTCGGAGTGCCCGGCCGGCACCGCGGCCGGCACCAGCCCGGACGGGCGCACCATCAAGGGCGGCGTGGTGATGATCGAGGTCAGCTCCGGCAAGGGCACCACCCCGGAGCAGGGCGGCGGCGCGACGCCGGACCGGCCGGGTGGCCCGGGCGGACCAGGTAACGGCCGACCGGGACGACCCGGGAACTGATTCCAGACAGCAGACAGCGACGGCCACCTCCTACGGGAGGTGGCCGTCGTCCTTTCCGCACTACGGGAGCGCCGGCTCAGAGGCCGAGCTGGCGGCGTACCTCGGCGGCCACCCGGCCACCCTCGGCCCGGCCGGCCACCGCGGCCTGGGCGGCCTTCATGGCCGGGCCCATCTGCGCCTTGCCGGTGAAGCCACCCGCGGCGAGCGCCCCCGAGACCAGCTCGGCCAGCTCCTCGTCGGGGAGCTGCCTGGGCAGGTAGCGCTCCAGCACCTCACCCTCGGCGGTCTCCTTGCCGGCCTGCTCGGCGCGCCCGGCGTCGGCGAAAGCCACCGCCGCCTCCCGGCGCTTCTTCGCCTCCTTGGTCAGCACGGCGAGCACCTCGTCGTCGCTGAGCTCGCGCTTTTCCCGGCCGGCGACCTCGGCGTTGCCCACGGCGGCCAGGGCCATCCGCAGCGTGGAGGTGGTCAGCTCGTCGCGCGCCTTGAGAGCGGCGCGCATGTCGGCGGTGAGACGGTCCTTCAGCGTGCTCATGGACGGTGAAACTACCCTGAACGCCATGCGAAAGCGCACACTATTCCGGCTCGCGGCCGGAACCGTCGCCGCCGGTGCGGCCACCCTGGCGTACGCGTCGCTCATCGAGCGCAACATGTTCACCCTCCGCCGGTACGACGTACCGGTCCTCCCGACCGACGCCGAACCGCTGCGGGTGCTGCACCTGTCCGACCTGCACATGACGCCCGACCAGCGACGCAAGCAGGACTGGGTGGCCTCGCTGGCCGCGCTCGACCCCGATTTGGTGGTGGTCACCGGCGACAACATGGCGCACCCGGAGTCCGTGCCGGGCGTGCTGCGCGCCCTGCAACCGCTGCTCGACCTGCCCGGCGCGTTCGTCTTCGGCTCCAACGACTACACCGGGCCGGTCTTCAAGAACCCCTTCACCTACTTCCTGCCCGACCGGGAGTACACCGAGGGCGTGCCGCTGCCGTACGAGGAGCTGCGCGACATCCTCACCGGCGCGGGCTGGGCCGACCTGAACAACGCCCGCACCACGCTCAAGGCCGGCGGGCGGGAGATCGAACTCGTCGGCGTCGACGATCCGCACATCGAACGGGACGACTACGACGCCGTGGCCGGCCCGGTCAGCTGCGACGCGGCGCTGTCGATCGCGGTGTCCCACTCCCCCGAGCCCGTGGTGCTGGACCGGATGGCGGCCGACGGCTTCGGCCTGCTGCTCGCCGGGCACACCCACGGCGGCCAGGTATGCGTGCCCGGGTACGGCGCCCTGGTGACCAACTGCGGGCTGCCCCGCTCGATGGCGCGCGGACTGCACCGCTGGCCCGGCTCGGACTCCTGGCTGCACGTCTCCGCCGGCCTCGGCACCCACCCCACCGCCCCGGTCCGCTTCGCCTGCCCCCCGGAGGCCAGCATCCTCACCCTGATCCCCCGCTGACCCCCGGCAGATCTTGGTACGCGCCCGCCCTTCCCGGGGCCGATCCGTACCAAGATCTGCCGGGTACGCGGGGCGGGGGGTACCGAGTTTGACCGTGCGGGCGGGTGGGCTACTATTTGTCGGCACGCCTCGGGGTGTGGCGCAGCTTGGTAGCGCGCTTCGTTCGGGACGAAGAGGTCGTCGGTTCGAATCCGGCCACCCCGACCAGAGGTAAGAGGGCACATCCGATGATCGGATGTGCCCTCTGCGTTTCCCGGCCCCGCCCACCGTCGCAGTAGGATCCCGCCATGCCACGCCCGGTCGTCTTCGACCTCTTCCACACCCTGGTCCACGGCGCCGACGACGAGCGGGACCGGGTGGTCGGCGAGATGGCTCCGATCGTCGGGGTGGATCCGGCGGCGCTCGTCGCCGCGTACCACGCGACCTGGCGGGACCGGCTGGTCCGGTGGGATGCGGAGGAGACCGTCCGCATCCTCGCCGGGCGGCTCGGCGGTACGCCGACCGACGAGCAGGTGGCTGAGGCCGCGGCACACCGGCGCGCGCTCGCCCGTCGCGTGCTCGGCCGCGTCTCGCCCGCCACGCTGGACGTGCTCGACGCGCTGCGCGAGCGCGGGCACCGGCTGGCGCTGATCAGCAACGCCACCTCGGAGACGGCCGAGGCGTGGGCGGACGCCCCGCTGGCCCGGCGCTTCGACGTCGCGGTCTTCTCCTGTGCCGTCGGGCTGGCCAAGCCGGATCCGGCGATCTACCGCACCGCCGCGCAGCGGCTGGACGTCACGCCCGCCGACTGCGTGTACGTGGGTGACGGCGCGGACGGCGAGCTGGCGGGGGCGGCGGCGACCGGCATGATGGTGCTGCGCACCATCGAGCACCAGGACACCGACCCGGGCTGGATCGGAACCGTGATCGCGAACCTCCGTGACCTACCCGCTCGGCTCGTGGAGCCGGTCCTGACGGGATCGGACGAGATCGACACGACTACGCGAAGCCACCCCGCCACTCGGGGTTGACAGTGCCTCCTGGCAAAGTATCCGCATGCCGCCGATGATCCGATCCCGACTCACCGATTGGACCACCGTCGCGCCCCTGGTCGCCGTGCTCGTGCTCGTGATGACCTGGGGACGGGAGCTGCCCGGCCCGCTCATCTTCGTGGTGGCGGCCCTGCTCGCGGCGGCTGTGCTCGCCGCTGTGCACCACGCCGAGGTGGTCGCGCACAAGGTCGGTGAGCCGTACGGGTCACTCGTGCTCGCGGTGGCTGTCACCGTGATCGAAGTCGGTCTGATCGTCACGCTGATGATCAGCGGCGGCGACAAGACGCAGGCGCTGGCGCGGGACACCGTCTTCGCCGCCGTCATGATCACCTGCAACGGCATCCTCGGCCTGTCGCTGCTGCTCGGCGCGCTGCGGCGAAAGGTCGCGGTGTTCAATCCGGAGGGCACCGGCGGGGCGCTCGCCACAGTGGCGACGCTGGCCACGCTCAGCATGGTGGTGCCGACGTTCACCACCAGCCGGCCGGGGCCGGAGTTCTCCCCCGCGCAGCTCGCCTTCGCGGCGGTCGCCTCGCTGGCGCTCTACCTGCTGTTCGTGATGGTGCAGACCGGCCGGCACCGCGACTACTTCCTCCCGGTGACCCAGGAGGGCAGCATCCTCGCCGAGGACAAGACCGGAGACGGGCACGCCGAGCCGCCGTCCACGCGTACCGCGCTGGCCAGCCTGGCCCTGCTGGTGGTGGCGCTGGTAGCGGTGGTCGGTGACGCGAAGACGATCTCCCCGGCGATCGAGACGGCGGTCAGCGCGGCCAACCTGCCGCAGGCGTTCGTCGGCGTGGTCATCGCGCTGCTGGTGCTGCTGCCGGAGACGCTCGCCGCCGCCCGGGCGGCCCGGCGGGACCGGGTGCAGATCAGCCTCAATCTCGCGCTCGGCTCGGCCATGGCCAGCATCGGCCTGACCATCCCGGCCATCGCGATCGCCTCGATCTGGCTGGACGGGCCGCTGGTGCTGGGCCTGGGCGGCACCCAGATGACGCTGCTGGCGCTGACCGCCGTGACAGCGGTGCTCACCGTCGTGCCGGGCCGGGCGACTGTGCTCCAGGGCGGGGTGCACCTGGTCCTGCTCGCCGCGTTCGTCTTCCTGGCCGCCAGCCCGTAAGCCGGCAGCCGCCAGGCCGTGAACAGGCCAGGCCGTGATCAAGCCCGCCGAAGAGGAGGGTCGACAGAACCGTCAGTCGTGCGTCTCCGTGCGCGCCACCTCGGCGAACGCGGCGGTCAGGTAATCGGCGAACGGCCGTCCGGTGACCGCGAGCAGATCGGCCACGAGCAGCGGCGCGTGCCGGGCGACCGCCGCCGGGTCGGGCGGGCTGTCGTCGTCGCCGGGGTCGTAGACGCCGAGCGCGCCGGCCAGCAGCACCAGCAACACGTGCGGGTCGACGTCGGGCCACCACGGCGCCGCCGACCTGACGCACTGTTCCAGCACCTGCCGTACGTCGTCGCCGTCCAGCCCGTCCGGGTGCCCCTCCTCCAGCAGCAGCCGGACCACGCCGCCCAGCACCAGCCCGGCCCGGTCGGCGGCGGCCAGCCGCTCGACGGCCGGGGCGTACGCCTCGGTGTCGCGGGCCTGCGCGGCGCCCACCGCGTCGGTGGCCGTCTCGGCGATCTCGCGGGCCGGTGCGGGCAGGTGCCGCCAGGTCGTCGTCACCGGGTCAGCATGGCAGAGCACGTGTGCTCGCTCACCTTCCGGCCCGGCGACGGCGGGTGTAAGGAGTAAACGGGTCGCGGTCGTCGTACCCGCCGAACAGAATCCCTGCCATGCTGCGCCGCGCCCTGCCCGCCCGTCCCGAAGCCCGCCGGATCCTGCTCGGCACGCTCTTCTCCGCCGTCGGGCGCGGCCTCACCCTGCCGTTCCTGTTCATCTACCTCACCGACGTACGCGGCCTGACCGACACCCGGGCCGGTCTGGTGATCGGCTGGTTCGGCGCTGTCACGCTGGCGCTCTCGCCGCTGGCCGGCACGTTCATCGACCGGTTCGGTGCACGCCGGGTGGTGCTGCCCTGCCTGGTGATCGAGGCGATCGGCACCGGCTCGCTGGCGCTCGTCGACTCGACCGCGTCGGCGTTCGGCGTGATGACGCTTGTCGCCGTGGGCAGCTCGGCGATCTGGGCCGGGCAGAACACGATCCTGGCGTCGCTGACCGACGACGGCGAGCGGCAACGCGTCTTCGGGCTCAACTTCGCGCTGCTCAACCTCGGTATCGGCACGGGCGGTCTGATCTCCGGCGCGGTGGTCGACGTGGCCCGTCCGTTCACCTTCGAGGTGATCTACCTGCTGGACGCGGTGAGCTACCTGATCCCGGCGCTGATCCTGCTGAGCCTGCCGCGGGTCGGGCGCCGGCCGGCGGTGGCCGCGGATGCGAAGTCCGCCGGCCGGAGCACCGGCGGCTACCTGACGGTGCTGCGGGACCGGCCGTTCCGCCGCCTGGTCCTCTTCGGCCTGGTGCTCACCACCTGCGGGTACGCGCAGATCGAGGTGGGCTTCGCGGCGTACTCGGTCCGGGTGGTGGAGGTGACGCCCCGGGTGGTGGCGTGGGCGCTCGCCGCGAACACCGTCATGATCGTGCTCTCGCAGTTGCTGGTGATCCGGCGGCTGGAGGGACGCAGCCGCACCCGGGCACTCGCCACAGTCGGCGCGGTCTTCGCCGGCGCGTGGCTGGTGCTCGGCGCGGCGGGCGTGGTGGGCGGCGGCAACGCGGTGCTCGCGGCGCTCGGCGTGGTGGCCTGCTCGGCGATCTTCGGGTTCGGCGAGACGATGCTGTCGCCGGTCATGCCGGCGCTCACGAACGCGCTGGCCACGGACGAGTTGCGCGGCCGGTACAACGCCATGAGTTCGATGATCTTCGGGATCAGCGGCGTGGTCGGTCCGGTCACCGCCGGCCCGCTGATCGGTGCGGCCGACGGGCGGGTCTGGGTGGCGGTGGTGGTGGGCGGCTGCCTGGCCGCCTCGCTGCTCGCGCTGTCGCTGCGTCCGCTGCTCACCGCCGCGCAGGACGGCCGTCCGACGGCCGCCGCGACGCCGGAGCCCGAGCCCGCGCGGGCGACCTGACACGAAGCCGGCGGCCTGCGACGAAGCGCGCAGCCTGACACGCGAACGGGCCCCGGAGCGAACGCTCCGGGGCCCGTCGGCGGTGCGGTCGGCCGTCAGCCGGCCGCGACCTCGGTGGTCGTGCGGATCCGGTCCAGCGCCGGCGGGGAGACCGGCGACTTCTCGGTCAGGTACGCGGTGAAGGCGTCCAGGTCGATCTGGCCGGTCACCGCGTTGGTGCCGCCGGTCAGGACGCTGAAGCCGTCGCCGCCACCGGCGAGGAAGTTGTTCACGGTGACCCGGTAGGTGGCGGTGTCCGCCACCGGGGCGCCGTTGATGGTCAGGCTGCCCCGGACCACCCGGGTGCCCGCGCACGGCGTGCCGGCCGGCGCGGTGGTGCCGTTGACGTCCACGACGTAGTTGACGGTCGAGGACGCGTAGAGCACACGCGCCACTGTGAACTGCTGCTCCAGCATGCAGTAGAGCTGCGCGCCGGTCAGGTCGAGCGTCACCAGGTTGTTGGCGAACGGCTGCACGGTGAACGCCTCGGCGTAGGTGACCGGGCCGGCGTCGAGGTCGGCGCGTACGCCACCGGGGTTCATGAACGCGGCGACCGCGTTCTGCTCGGTGTCGGTGGCGGCGAGCTGGGCGTCGGCGATCAGGTTGCCCAGCGGCGACTCACCGGTCTGGTACGTCGGCTTGCCGTTGACGTCGACCCCGGTCTGGTACAGGTTCTCCTGGGTCTTGGTGATCGCGGCGGTGGTCTCGCCGACCACCCGGTCGGCCACCGGGCCGAGCGCGGTCTTGTACCTGTTGATCAGGTCGGTCGAGGGCTGGTCCGGCTTCACGTCCCGGGTGACCACCACGTTGTTCGCGGACGCGCTCACCACGTCGCGGGTACGTGGGTCGATCTTCAGGTCGATCTGGGTGACCAGGCGGCCGAACGAGCTGGCGCTGGTGACCAGCTTGCCGTTGATGTTGCAGTTGTACGCGGCGTGAGTGTGCCCGCTGACGATCACGTCGATCGACGGGTCCATCCGGTTGGCGATGTCGACGATCGGGCCGCTGAACCCGGTGCAGTCGTTGATGCCGCCGCCGTTCTGCACACCACCCTCGTGCAGCAGCACGACGATGCTCTTGACCCCGAGCAGGCGCAGGATCTTGGCGTACTTGTTGGCGGTGTCGGCCTCGTCGGTGAACCGCAGGCCGGCGACGCCCTGCTGGCTGACGATGTTCGGGGTGCCCTCCAGGGTCATCCCGATGAAACCGATCGGGACACCCTTGACGATCTTGATGCCGAACGGCTGCATCAGCGGCAGGCCGGTGGAGGTCTTGAACGCGTTCGCCGAGAGGTACGTGAACTTGGCGCCGCCGAACGGCGTGCCGTCGGCGCAGCCGTCGACCGGGTGGCAGCCACCGCGCTGCATGCGCAGCAGCTCGGCCGCGCCCTCGTCGAACTCGTGGTTGCCGACGCTCGCGAACTCCAGCCCGGCGAGGTTCATCTCCTCGATGGTGGGCTCGTCGTGGAACGCGGCGGACAGCAGCGGCGAGGCGCCGATCAGGTCACCGGCGGCGACGGTGACGGTGCCCTTGCCCTGCTGCTTCGCGGCGGCGCGCATCGACTTCAGGTGGCTGGCCAGGTATTCCGCACCACCGGCCGGCTGACCGTCGATGGTGCCGCTGGACCCGCTCGGCGGCTCCAGGTTGCCGTGGAAGTCGTTGAGCGCGAGCAACTGGACGTCGACCGGCTTCGGGCGGGCCTCGGCCTGGTCGGGGGTGACGGCGACCGCGGTGAACGCGGTCGCGGCGAGTGCGGCCAGGCCGACGGCGGCCCGGCGTCGCATCCCGGTGACGGACATGGAACTCCTCGTGAGATGCAGGTATGTGGCGTCCGGACGATGGTTCGCCCGGCGACCCTTATCCGTGCCGTGACAGGTGTCGATCGCGGAGAGCGGTACTCGGGGGAACGCCACCCCGCCGGGGTAGCTTCTCATCCACCAGCCGCCAGGTCGAACGGGGCGGCATCAGGAATCGTCGCTGTCTCGGACGGCGGGTACCGGTCTGCCGGACGAGTCGGACATGACGGTCAGATGAAATTCCGCGCGGCGCACGCTGTCGGCGCCGGCCGTCGTCGAAGGCGCCGGCTCCCAGGGACAGGGAGCCGGCGCCGACGCTCATGTCACGCGGAATTCCTTGCGCTGGCAACCGTCTTCGCCCGAATCACCTCCTGCCGGACACCCATCGCCGACCGAACGGTCGTTCATCTTCGACGGCCCGGCATATCGAGCAAACTGTCCGAACTCGACTGACGCCCCGGAGGGCCGGTCCGGCGGTCCGCTGTAGGCGGCGCCGACGAGCGCGCGCAACGCGGACCGGGTCCACCGCCCGGCGACCCCCGGCCGGCCCGCCAGGTAGCCGACGGTGCGCGCGGCGTCCCATCCGTGCGCCTCGCGCAGCCCGCGCGCCAGCAGGCCGAGGTAGACCGGTGCGGGCCGGGTCCAGGGCACCTCCACCGCCCGGTGCGGCGCGGTGAACGTGAGCATCGGCAGGCCCTCGTGGACACCGACGCGCAGCAGCGTCTCGTAGCGGCCCGGCCCGAGCCTCGCCCGGCCGGTCTCGACCGCCACGCGGATCCCGGCCAGGTCGGCGCCGAGCGGCCGGTACATCTCCTGCGCGGCGATGTCCGCGAACTGCTCGACGGTCACCAGGTAGCCGCGCGCTGCCGCCCGGCCGGGCAGCAGCGGGTCGTAGAACGCCATGCCGCCGGTCCAGGCCCGCGACTCCCCGGCGAAGTAGACGCCGCCGGGGATCAGCACCGGGACCGTCCGGCGCGGTGGCCGGCGGTCCCGGCAGCCGGGGTACGTGCGCAGCCCGCCGGGTGGACACCCGCCACGCAGATACCAGTCGAGCCGTGCGGCGTGCAGATTGGACCCGTACGCGACATACCAGAGCATCGGCGTCAGAACCAGCAGGTGCGCCCGGCGGCGTGGCTGACCTGGACGGTGTGCGTCACGCAGCCGCCGTCGGCGATCAGGTGGAGCAGGAAGGCGGTCGGCTCGGCGACGAAGCCGAGCACCTCCTCGTCGGTCATGGCCAGGCTCACCTGGATCCAGGTGCTCGGCGCGACGGTCAGCACCGTACCGGCGAACGCGCTGGTCACCTGGCGGTGCAGGTGCCCCGCGGTGACGCGTACGACATGGGGGTGCCGGCCGACCACGGCGGCGAGCCCTTCGGCGTCGGCGAGCCCGACGGCGTCCATGCCGGGTACGCCCACCGCGACCGGCGGATGGTGCAGGCACACGACGGCGGGCACGTCGGTACGCCCGGCGAGCACCCCATCCAGCCAGGCGAGCTGCTCGTCGCCGAGCCGGCCGCCGGTGCCGCCCGGGGTGAGCGAGTCGAGCACCACGAGCGTCGCGTCCGGCAGGTCGACGTGGTAGTGCGCCGAGAAGCCACCGGCCAGGTAGGGGGTGCCGCCGAACGTGTCGAGCAGCGACTCGCGGTCGTCGTGGTTGCCCGTCGCCAGGTGCACCGGCAGCGGGAACGCGCCGACGATCTCGCGCAGCGCGAGGTATTCGTCGGGGCGCCCGTTGGCGGTCAGGTCACCGGTGATCACCACGCAGTCGGGCCGCGGGCGCAGGGCGAGCACCGCGCCGAGCGCCCGGTGCAGCCCGGACGCCGGATCGGCCGCGAGCGGGCCGGTGGTCACATGCGGGTCGCTGAGCTGGGCGATGAGCATCGGCGGCCTCCTCGGGTGCCCGGGCCCTCACGCTATCGCCGTACGCCCTCCTCGCGCAGGCCCGATTCCGCCCACAGGCTGCGTCCACAGCCTGTGGATAGCACATGTGTACGAAGGCCGGCGGCGGTCGCGCTGAGTACCCTTGATCGCGACCCGACCCCCCTCCGAGCAGGAACGACGTGGATCACGAGCGAGTTCTCCGCGACGTCACGGTGCGCCTCCCCACGGCGTCAACCGTCCCGGAGGCGTGCCAGTGGACCGTCGCCGCGCTCGCCCGGCACACGCCGGCGACCGCCACCGTCCTGCTCCGCGTCCACGACCGCCTGCGCTGCGTCGCCGCCACCGGCGCCTGGCAGGTCTTCTCGCACGTACCGGCCACCGCCGACGGCACCCCGCCGGGTCGCCACCGGCCCGAACCGTCGGTGGTGCGGCGGGTCTACGCCTCCGGCATCACCGCCGCCGTGCCCGACGTCAGCGCCGACCCCGACTACCTCGAGGTCCGCCCGGACGTCACCGCCGAACTCTGCGTGCCGGTACGCGACCCGGACGGCCGTCCGATCGGGGTGCTCGACCTCCAGTGGAGCGAGCCGGTAGTGCTCACGGCGTGGCGGGAGACCGCCGAGCTGGTGGCCGACCGCCTCGGCGGGCGGATCGCCGCGCTGGGCGGGCCACCGGCCGAGAGCCGCAGCGAGAAGCTGCTCCGGCACGCCGCCGCGTTCACCGCAGCGCCGACCGACTGGGACCTGATGACCGCCGCGCTCGCCGCGGCCCGGGACGTGTCGGCGCTCTCCGCCGCGGTGCTGGTGCTCACCGGGCGGCAGGGCCCGCGCCTCGGTGCGCCCACCGGCACACCCGGCGAGTTGGAGGCAAGAATCCGGGCCGAGCTGGACGAGGCCGGACCGGCCGCGCTCGATCGCATGATCGACCGGGCCCACCGGTACGGCTCGGCGTACACGCTGGGCGAGGCGGGCCACCCGCCCACCGAGGAGTACCTGCCGCTGACCCGGGCCGGCGCGCGCACGCTGGTGGCGGTGCCGGTCGGCACACCGGCCGCCGGTGGCGTGCTGCTGGTCGCCGACGAGCAGCGGCTGCGTCCCGACCCGACCACAGTCAACCTGATCGAGCTGCTCGCCGGGCAGGCGTGGACCTGCCTGGACCGGTTGCGTACGCTCGCCCGGCTCCGCGAGCAGGCCAGCTCCGACCCGCTCACCGGGCTGCGGCACACCGGCCCGTTCGGGAAGCGGATCGCCACCGCCACGCCGGGGCGTACCGCGCTGCTGGCGATCGACGTGGACGGGTTCAAGGACGTCAACGACACGTACGGCCACCAGGCCGGCGACCGGCTGCTGGTGGGGCTGGCCCGGGCGCTGGAGGGCGCGCTGCGCCAGGGCGACGAGTTGTACCGGACCGGCGGCGACGAGTTCGTGGCGGTGATCGAGGTGAGCCGCCCGGAGGAGGCCGTCCGGATCGCCGAACGGCTCACCGAGGCGGCCCGCCGTACCGGCCGGACGATCAGCGTCGGCGTGGCCCTGCCCAGACCCGGCGAGTCCCCCGAACGCACCCTGCACCGAGCCGACCAGGCCCTGTACGCGGTCAAGCGCCACGGCCGAGACGGCGTCCACCTCTCCGCCGCCTGACAACGCATAGACACCGGGCGCGGCGAGCGGACACCGCTCAGGGGCGGGTCAGGTCCTTGGCGAGGAGTTCGGCTATCTGGGCCGTGTTGAGGGCGGCGCCCTTGCGGAGGTTGTCGCCCGTGACGAAGAGGTCCAGGGCGCGGGGGTCGTCGACCGCGCGGCGGATCCGGCCCACCCACGACGGGTCGGTGCCGACCGCGTCGATCGGCATCGGGAACTCCCCGGCCGCCGGGTCGTCGACCAGGATCACGCCGGGCGCGTTGCGCAGCACCTCACGGGCGCCCTCGGCGGCCACCTCGGTGGCGAAGACCGCGTGCACGGCGACCGAGTGACCGGTCACCACCGGCACCCGTACGCAGGTGGCGGAGACCTTGAGGTCGGGCAGTCCGAGGATCTTGCGCGACTCGTTGCGCAGCTTCATCTCCTCGGAGGACCAGCCGCCGTCGGCCAGCGACCCCGCCCACGGCACGACGTTGAGCGCCAGCGGCGCCGGGAACGGACCCAGCTCGTCGCCCACCGCCTGGCGCACGTCACCGGCGCGGGAACCGAGCACCCGATCCCCGGCGATCTTGCCGAGCTGGAGGTGCAGCGCGTCCACGCCGGCCTGACCCGCCCCGGAGACCGCCTGGTACGACGCGAGCACCAGCTCGCGCAGGCCGTACTCGCGGTGCAGTGGCGCGACCGCCACGATCATCGCCAGCGTGGTGCAGTTGGCGTTGGCGATGATGCCCTTGGGCCGGTTGCGTACCTGCTCAGGGTTGATCTCGGGCACCACGAGCGGCACGTCGCGGTCCATCCGGAACGCGCCGGAGTTGTCCACCACGACAGCGCCGCGCGCGACGGCGACCGGGGCCCACTGCGCGGAGACCTCGTCCGGTACGTCGAACATCGCCACGTCGACGCCGTCGAGCGCGTCGGCGGTGAGCGCCTGGACGGTCAGCTCCTCGCCCCGGCACTGCACGCGCCGGCCGGCCGACCGCTCCGAGGCGAGCAGCCGGATCTCGCCCCACACGTTGCGCCGGGAGGAGAGGATCTGGCACATCACCGTACCGACGGCACCTGTCGCCCCGACCACGGCGAGGGTGGGCAGCGACGCCACGGCGCGTTACCGCCCGGTGCCGGCGTAGACGACGGCTTCGGTGTCACCACCCAGCTCGAAGGCGTCGTGGATGGCGCGGACCGCCTTGTCCAGGTCGGTGTCCCGGCAGACCACGGAGACCCGGATCTCCGAGGTGGAGATCATCTCGATGTTCACGCCGGCCGCGCCGAGGGCGGCGAAGAAGCCGGCCGCCACACCCGGGTGCGAGCGCATGCCCGCGCCGATCAGCGAGACCTTGCCGACGTGGTCGTCGTAGAGCAGGCCCTTGAACTTGACCGTCTCCTGGATCTTGCTGAGCGCGGTCATCGCGGTCGGGCCGTCGGCCTTGGGCAGCGTGAACGAGATGTCCGTGCGGCCGGTGCCCTCGGTGGACACGTTCTGCACGATCATGTCGATGTTGATCTCCGCGCCGGCCACGGTGTCGAAGATCGACGCCGCGGCGCCCGGCTCGTCGGGCACGCCGACGATCGTGATCTTCGCCTCGCTGCGGTCGTGGGCGACCCCGGTGATCAGTGCCTGTTCCACGGGAAGGTCCTCCATCGATCCGGTGACCATCGTGCCGGTGTTTGTCGAGTATGACGAACGGACGTGGATCGGCAAGCCCGCGCGCCGCGCGTACTCGACGCTGCGCAGATGCAGCACCTTCGCGCCGCAGGCCGCCAGTTCCAGCATCTCCTCGTAGGTGATCTGCTTGATGTGCCGGGCGTTCGGCACGATCCGCGGGTCGGCCGAGAAGATGCCGTCCACGTCGGTGTAGATCTCGCAGACGTCCGCCTCCAGCGCGGCGGCGAGCGCGACGGCTGTGGTGTCCGAGCCGCCCCGGCCGAGCGTGGTCACGTCCTTGGTGTCCTGCGAGACGCCCTGGAAGCCGGCCACGATGACCACCGCGCCCTCGTCCAGCGCGCCCTTGAGGCGCCCCGGGGTCACGTCGATGATCCGGGCCCGGCCGTGCACCGAGGTCGTGATCACGCCCGCCTGCGAACCGGTGAACGAACGGGCCTCGTACCCCAGGTTGTGGATGGCCATGGCGAGCAGCGCCATGGAGATCCGCTCCCCGGCGGTGAGCAGCATGTCCAGCTCGCGGCCCGGCGGCAGCGGGCTGACCTGGTTGGCCAGGTCGAGCAGCTCGTCGGTGGTGTCGCCCATGGCGGACACCACCACCACCACGTCGTCGCCGGCCTTGCGCGCGGCCACGATGCGCTCGGCCACCCGCTTGATCCGCTCGGCGTTGGCGACGGAGGACCCGCCGTACTTCTGCACCACGAGTGCCACGACGTGCACTCCCTCCCAGCGACGACCCTGAGCGTGCCGACGCCGCCGGGTTTCTCGGTCCGGCGGCGCGTGTCAGACCGCCTCAGCCTATCGGGCGGGCCGCGACGCCGGGCCGGGTGATCCCACCATCCGGCCCGGGCGTGGGGCGGCTCACGAGCCGGGGACTACGCGACACGCCAAGCGGTACAGCCGTACGGTGGGCTGACCGCGACCGCCCTCACGACGCAGAATGACCCGGTGCACGCTCATCGACGTGCGGCCCGCCGGCTGACCGGCGTGCTCGCGCTCACCCTGCCGGCATTGCTGGCCGCCTGCGGCGGCGCCCACCCCGAGGCGGCGCCCACCGGCACCGCCGACCCGGTCCCGGTGCAGGTCGACGCCGCCCGCGAGGAACTGGCCGGGCTGGCCGCCGCCGCGCAGGACCGGCACCTCACCGCCACGTACGCCTTCACGCCCGCCGAGGGCACGCCCCGCACGGTATCGGTCACCAGCGCGAACGACGGGAGCTGGCGGGTCGACGTGCCCGGCTGGGGGCACGCCGGCACCGTGGACGTCTCGCTGGCCGCCACCTCCGACGGGCTGTTCCAGTGCGCGCTGCCCTCGGCCGGCTGGGCCCGGGCGGCGACCTGCGTCCGCCTCGGCGACGCCGACGACGCGGTGCCGCGCCGGCTCGACCCCCGCGTGCAGCACCCGTTCACCGACTGGCTGGAGGTGCTCACCGACAGGCGTGCGCCGCTCGCGGTCTCCCCCGCCGAGTCGCTGCCCGGCACCGACGGCCCGTGCTACACGGTCGACAGCACCTCGGCGTCGCTGAACGCGCCGCTGGACGTGGGCATCTACTGCTTCCGGGCGGACGGCACCCCGGCGGCGGTACGGGCCGGGTTCGGCACCCTGACGCTGACCGGCGAGCCGGGCGCCGCGCCGGGCACCGTCGAGCTGGCCGGCGCGGTGACCGAGGGCGAGCCGGTGGGCCGGGACGCCCCGAGCCCGGGCACGCCGTGACCCGTCCCGCTCAGCCGCCCCGGGCCGCGCGGAGCAACGCGGCACCGACCTCGGTGTTGCGGTAGAGCACGTGCCGCCCGGCCCGGTGCCGGGTGACGAGACCGGCGGCGTGCAGCGCGGAGAGGTGCTGGGAGACGTTCCCGGCGGACAGCCCGGTGAGCCGGGCGAGGTCCGTGGTGGTCGTCGCCGCGTCGAGCAGGCGCAGCAACGCGGCCCGGCCGCCGCCGACCACCCGGGCCAGCGCGTCGCCGGCCGGTTCGGGTCCGCGTTCCCACAGCGTCCCGACCGCCCGCACCGGGTACGCCCCGGCGGGGAGCGAATCCTCCAGCAGGTTCCACAGCACCCGCCGGTCGGTGAACACGCTCGGGTTCAGCGCCAGGCCCCGCCCGCGCAGGTCGAAGTCCCGCTCGAACGGGTCGTCGCTGACCACGCGGTCACCGAGCCACCGCAGGCTGGGATGGATCCGCTCGAACAGCTGCCCGGCGCCGCCCTCGGCGAGCTGGGCCGCCCGGTACGCGACGTCGGCGTCGAGCAGTGCCCGCATCCGCGGCCAGTCGGCGGCGATCGCCTCCTCGTGCCAGACCCGTACCGCCTCGACGAGCTGCGGCAGCAGCCCCGCCGGATCGGCGAGCAACGCCCGCCCGAACGGGTTCAGCGGCCGCCTCGGGGTGGTGGCCAGCAGGTCCCGGACCACCACGTCGGGCGGCGTCGACGCGATCTGGTCGAGCTGGCCGTCCATCTCCGCCCCGGGCCGGGCCGCCGGGGTGAGGAAGTCGGGCAGCCAGCGCCGCGGCCGGGTCAACTCGACGAGCGGACGGACCCGCTCGGCCACCTCCGGGCGGCGCAACGTCGTCCGGGCGCTGTCGATCCACCGCAGGTGCACCGGGTAGCGGGCCGGGTCGGCGAGCGCCCACATGCTCATGACCGTCTCGTTGGCCGGCGACACGCCGAACCGCACGCCGGCTACATCGGCCGGAGTGAACCGCAACTCGGACATGCGCACCCCCGGATTCGGTCCAGCCTAAAAGGCTCGACCGATGCGTGGGGGGCGCGATCTGCTCACCGGCCATGGGGGCACGAGAGAGCATCCGCACCGCCGTCCGCGACGTCGTACCGCCGGCCGGGCTGACCCGCGCCCTGGCCGTACAGGCCATTGTCTACGCCGTCGGCAACGGCCTGTTCAAGGCCGGCAGCGCGGTGTTCTTCACCCGGGCGCTGGGACTCGGCCCGGCCCAGGTGGGACTCGGCCTGTCGCTCGCCGCCGGGGTGTCCCTGCTCGGCAGCGTCCCGCTCGGCGGGCTCACCGACCGGTACGGCCCGCAGCGGGTGTGGATCGTCTGCCTGCTGCTCGACGCGGCTCTCTTCGCGGCGTACCCGCTCGTCGGCGGCTTCGCCGGGTTCCTCGCCGTGGTGATCGCGCTGGGCGTGGCCGGCACCGCTCTCGGCAGCGCCCGCCAGGTCTACTCGATCAATGTGCTGCGGCCGGAGGAACGGGTCACCGCGCTGGCCTACCAGCGCTCCTCGATGAACGTCGGCTTCGGCCTCGGCGCGCTGATCAGCGGCCTGGTGCTGGCCGTCGACACGATCTGGGCGTACCGCGGGATGGTCTGGTTCATCGCCGTGGTCTTCCTGGTGACAGCCGTCTTCGTGCACCGGCTGCCGCGACTGCCGGAGGTGACCCGCCCGGCGGAGCCGACGAGCCGGCTCGCGGTGCTGCGGGACCGGCCGTTCATGACCGTCGCGCTGCTGTCCGGGCTGCTCACCGCGCACCAGACGCTCTACCTGACGGTGCTGCCGCTGTGGATCCTCACCCGTACCGACGCGCCGAAGACGATCATCGCGGCGCTGGTCCTGCTCAACACCGTGCTGATCGTGCTGCTCCAGGTGCGGGCCAGCCGGGGCGCGGACACCGCGCCGGGCGCGGCCCGGGCGTCCCGCCGGGGCGCGCTGCTGATCGCCCTGTTCTGCGTGGTCCTGCCGGTCTCCGGCGTCACCCGGGGCTGGCTCACCGTGGCGGCGCTGGTGGCCGCCGCGATGCTGCTCATCCTGGCGGAGCTGACCGAGGCGGCGGGCGCCTGGGGACTCACCGCCACGCTGCCGCCCGCCGACCGGCGCGGCGCGTACGTCGGCGCTTTCGGGCTCGGCTCGCAGGTGCAGTTCCTGGTCGCTCCGGCCGGGCTGACCGCGCTCGGCGTGAGCACCGGCGGCTGGGGCTGGTATCCGGCGGCGACGCTGTTCGTCCTGGTCGGGCTGGTGATCGTGCCGGCGGTGACCCGGGCGGAGCGGACCCCCCGGCTACCGGGCGTGCCGAGGTCCACCGGCTCCGTGACTCTGATCCCATAGTCCGGACCAGCCTTCCCACGACCCGTCCCACCACGTAGGGTGACCTTGTCATGTGGCGCGCGTACCTTCTCCTTGGCTGCCGCGACGAGGCCTGACCGGCCGGCACCTCGTCGCGGAGTCGCTACGCGCCGTCCAGCACATCCGATCTTCTCCTCGGCACCGCCGCGCACCGTCGCCCGGCATCCCGCCGACACCTTTCCGATCTGCTGACGCCACATGTTCCAGGGAGCACTCCGAGATGGCTCAACCTGTCACCGCCACCGATCCGTTCGCCCGCCAGCGCCCCAGCCGGATGCCGGTCCACCGCTACGTCCCGTACGACAGGGAGTTCGGCGTCGACCTGCCGGACCGCTCCTGGCCCACCCGCCGCGTCGAGGCCGCGCCCCGCTGGTGCGCGGTCGACCTCCGCGACGGCAACCAGGCCCTGATCGACCCGATGTCGCCCGAGCGTAAGCGGCGGATGTTCCAGCTCCTGGTGCAGATGGGCTACAAGGAGATCGAGGTCGGCTTCCCGTCGGCGAGCCAGACCGACTACGACTTCGTACGGCAGCTGATCGAGCAGGATCTGATCCCCGAGGACGTCACCATCCAGGTGCTGACGCAGTGCCGGGAGCACCTGATCGAGCGCACCTTCGAGTCCCTGCGCGGCGCCCGCCGGGCCATCGTGCACTTCTACAACTCCACCTCGACGCTGCAGCGCCGGGTGGTCTTCGGGCTGGACCGCGACGGCATCACCGACATCGCCACCCAGGGCGCGCGGCTGTGCCAGAAGTACGCGGAGATCCACACCCCGGACACCGACATCCACTACGAGTACTCGCCGGAGTCGTACACGGGCACCGAGCTGGAGTACGCGCTGGAGGTCTGCTCGGCGGTCATCGACGTGATCGACCCGACCCCGGACCGCAAGCTGATCATCAACCTGCCGGCCACCGTCGAGATGGCGATGCCGAACGTCTACGCCGACTCGATCGAGTGGATGCACCGGCGCCTGCCCCGGCGGGACAGCCTGGTGCTGAGCCTGCACCCGCACAACGACCGGGGCACCGGCGTGGCCGCCGCCGAGCTGGGCCTGCTGGCCGGCGCCGACCGGATCGAGGGCTGCCTGTTCGGCAACGGTGAGCGCACCGGCAACGTCGACCTGGTGACGCTGGGCCTGAACCTGTTCTCCCAGGGCATCGACCCGATGATCGACTTCTCGAACATCGACGAGATCAAGCGCGCCGTCGAGTACTGCAACCAGCTGCCGGTGCACGAGCGCCACCCGTACGCGGGCGACCTGGTCTACACCGCGTTCTCCGGCTCCCACCAGGACGCGATCAACAAGGGCTTCGCCGCGCTGAACGCCGACGCGGCGGCGGCCGGGGTGCCGGTGGACGACTTCACCTGGGCCGTGCCCTACCTGCCGATCGACCCGAAGGACCTGGGCCGCACGTACGAGGCGGTCATCCGGGTCAACTCGCAGTCCGGCAAGGGCGGCGTCGCGTACATCATGAAGACCGAGCACCAGCTCGACCTGCCGCGCCGCCTCCAGATCGAGTTCTCCGGCGTGGTGCAGCACGTCACCGACCACGACGGCGGCGAGGTCGAGCCGGGCGCGATGTGGGACATCTTCGCCCGCAACTACCTGGTCGACCACCAGGTCGACCCGGCCGTGAAGCTGGCCGACTACACGATCGGCACCGTCGACGGCAAGGTCGAGATCGACGCCCGCGTCGGCTTCGGCGGCGAGACCCGCGCGCTCACCGCCGTCGGCAACGGCCCGATCGACGCGTACGTCAACGCGTTGCAGTCCCTGGGCGTGGCGGTACGGGTGCTCGACTACCACGAGCACGCGCTGTCCTCCGGTGGGGACGCGCAGGCCGCCGCGTACGTGGAGTGCGAGGTGGACGGCCGCACGGTGTGGGGCGTCGGAGTGGACGCCAACATCGTCACCGCCTCGATCAAGGCGGTCACGAGCGCGGTGAACCGCACCCGCGCCTGAGGTGCTTGAGGTGTAAGGAAGGGCCCCTTCTTAGAACTCCTAACGTTGGAGTTGGCGCCAGCAGATGAGGGCGCAGGCGAGGCTGAGGAAGGCTTCGTGGATGTCGTCGCGGATTTCCCAGCGGATG